>NZ_JADYXK010000003.1:0-216138 GCF_015864275.1 Pseudoalteromonas sp. NZS11_1 | reverse complement strand
TGACGGCTAAGAATATGATATCAAATAGTTTATGAACCACTTTACCTTGTTGGCGAGGATCATCGATTGATTCGAAATATTTAAATAGCTGAGTATCAAGCATGAGAACGCTCCTTGAAAAAAGGAGTATAAGATCATACTTTTAAGTCAAGGTAAAGTTCGTGATCTTGCCCTGAAGGAATTGGTAAAAAACTATTAACCAAATTAGAAGGGAAAATATCCCTTTAATAGCAGTAGATAACAATCAGGGCGCTATGCGCCCTGATTAAATTGTTTTAATGCATCGCTTAAGTGTTTTTTAGCAAAGTTGATTTCAATAGGTGTTGTTAAAAGTGGGTAGCAAAGTCCGCCGAGTATCAAAAACGGGATTAATATCCAACCTTTAAATACCGTGAATATTAAAAATAGTGGACTTAGTAATATTAATTTAATAATACGCAGTAACACTTTATCAGTTGGCGATAACATACTTAACGAAAGTGCTATCACGTCTTGGCGCTTGCGTACTTTTAGATGTTTAAGCTCATCTAATTGGCTTGAAAAAAATGTAAACATATCAAATCGACTTTTTAATTAATAAACGGCCAATAACTATAATAAATAGTGTTAGTGAGAAAATCCCAAATATAATTTCCATCCAAGCAGGCATGCTCAAACCAACAAACTGCCAATCTATATTTCCACAATCCCCGGTCGCCTGAAAAAAGCTAGGTATCCATTCATGTAACGGCATAAACGACGGGAAGTTTGGTTCAAACTCACAGCTAAATGCAAAAGGGTCTGTGGTGGTTTGCATATCAATATGCTCGCGAGCAATTAAATATCCCCAAACACTCGATACACCCCAAATTACATACGCTAATATACGAACTGCTTTGCTCTGTGGTTTAGTCGAACCTACAATTCCTGCGCCTAATAGACCCAGTACGGCTGTACGTTGATATATGCACATTATGCAAGGCGCCAATCCCATTTGGTATTGAAAGAAAAGGGCGGTCACTTCAAGTAAAAAAACGATAGCTGTAAATAAAAGCCACGGGGTACGTTGGGTGGGTAATTGCGCAAGCCAGTTCATAAAAATTCCGCGTTTAAATAAGACGTTAGATTATGACCTAGGATAATGTATGCGGCAACAAAAAGGAAAAAAAAGCTACCGAAGTCGCTTTTTATAAGATGAAATTATTGACCACTCAATGCAGCCTCAGCAGAGGCTACATGACGCTCTACTTAGTTCCCATTGATACATAAGCTTAGTTATATCGCTTACTTATACAACATTGGTACATTGCCTAATCAATTCTTTAAAGTTGCGGTTAGAACACTCTGTTGCATAGGTGTTCCTTTTTAATGTACTTATGTGTTTTAAGTTGATTCAGTTAGGTATGGTGTAAATAAAATATCAATAATTACAATGTACCTACAATGAATATTGCTCTGTATATTTATACATTGTAGCGATATTAGAGAAACCTAAATTTTATTATTTATTAATCTTTAATTTCTACTCATTTGCTTATTAATATACCTGACTTTACTTGTTAGTTATGCTTCGTCTGGTACAATCAGTCAGTTATTCGTGTAAAACGATGAGTGTTGATTAATTCGAGTGGGAACTGGATGAGAATTTTTAAAGCGAAAAGCCCAGCAGGATTTGCTGAAGAATATATAGTTGAATCTATTTGGAACGGCGATTTCCCTCCAGGTTCAATTCTACCTGCCGAGCGAGAACTTTCAGAGTTAATTGGTGTAACAAGAACGACCTTGAGAGAAGTATTACAGCGTTTAGCACGTGATGGTTGGTTAACAATTCAGCATGGTAAACCAACAAAAGTAAATAACTTTTGGGAGACGTCTGGCTTAAATATTCTTGAAACACTAGCGCGCTTAGATGAAGACAAGATGCCAGAGCTGACAGATCAGCTTTTATCTGCACGTACTAATATTAGTGCTATTTATACACGTGCTGCAATTAAGTTAAATCCTGAACGTGTAATTGAAATTTTATCACAAAGTCATGAGCTAGAAGATACTGCGCAGGCATTTGCTGACTACGATTACAAAGTTCATCACGAATTAGCCGTTGCGGGTAATAACCGTATTTATGTATTAATACTCAACGGTTTTAGAGGTTTTTATTCAAAGATTGGTTGTCATTACTTCTCTGATGCCGGAACTCGTGAACTTGCTCGTCAGTTTTATAAAGATTTAACAATCTTGGCAGAAAATAAAGAGCACGATGGTGCTATTTCGATGATGCGTAAATACGGTCATCAAACAGGTGAGATTTGGCAAAAAATTCGAGGCGATATGCCCTCAGATATAATGGATTAAATTTAAACGAGAAACCTGCATTTGCAGGTTTTTTTGTAGCTGTAAAAATTAATACCGCATTATATGAATTTTTAAACAATTTAATGTATTAAGCTTTCTTCAGTAACGTCAAAAGTTCTATCTAATTACAACGCAATTTACACTTCAAAATAGACCTATTATTCAAGCAGATTAGTGCAAGTTGTAAGTGTTCGTTATTTTCGATTGCTCACATCGTTAAATGCGATTGTTCTTTTGTAGTGAATAACTTTAGAATGCCAATTAATTATATGTGTGCGCTATTGGTTTTTAATTTTTAGCGCCCATATAAGTACCAGCATTGCGAAAGCAATTGAAAACAAACTCAAAATATTTGGAGAATAAAATGGGTGTATTAGTAGGCCGCCAGGCACCAGACTTTACCGCTGCAGCTGTTCTTGGTAACGGTGAAATTGTAGATAGCTATAACCTTCATGAAACAATTAAAGGTAAAAAAGCAGTTATCTTCTTTTACCCACTAGATTTCACGTTTGTATGCCCTTCTGAACTTATTGCATTTGATAAGCGTTTTGAAGAGTTTCAAAAGCGTGGCGTAGAAGTAATTGGTGTTTCTATCGATTCACAATTCTCACATAACGCATGGCGTAACACTGCTGTTGCAGACGGCGGTATTGGTAAAGTTCAATACGCACTAGTTGCAGATGTTAAACACGAAATTTGTAAAGCGTATGACGTTGAGCATCCAGAAGCAGGTGTTGCATTTCGTGGTTCATTCTTAATCGACGAAGAAGGCAATGTACGTCACCAAGTAGTGAACGATTTACCACTAGGTCGTAACATCGACGAAATGCTTCGCATGGTTGACGCGCTAGCGTTCCACACTGAACACGGTGAAGTATGTCCTGCTGGTTGGACTGAAGGCAAAAAAGGTATGGACGCAAGCCCTGAAGGCGTTGCTAAGTTCTTATCTGAAAACGAAGGCGAGCTATAATTTAGCCCTTAGTTTTAAATAAAAAAACCGCCAATTGGCGGTTTTTTTGTGTCTTTTATTTAGAAAGAAAAGCTTACTTTAGTGTACTAGTAGCGGCCACGAGGATTATGCACAGCTGATGCATAACCGTATAAATCGCCATCGCCATCACCAATTGCAAATGGTGGCTCTTCATCAAATAAGTTATTAACACCTAAAGATATTTTAGCTGATTCAGTAATACGGTACGACGTTTGTAAATCAACAAGCGTTTGCGAGTCAATCATACGTGAAGTATTGCTATCAAAGTCTAAATTGCCATCAAAGTCGATATCAGGCGTATCTTCAAATTCACCTACATAACTGATATTTACATTGGTGTTAAACTCACCAATTTCCCAGTTGGTTGAGAAAATAAAGCGATGCTCTGGGTAGCCATATTCACCCGTGTAATCACGACCATCTTTTTCAAACTTATCTTGATATGCCCACTCTAAATTAAATTTAAGTAAACCTAAGTCATCAAGAGAGTGGTTATAGTTTGCTGAAACATCAACACCAGACACTTCTTGCGATGATAAATTTTTAAATGTGCTGTGTATTTTTTGTATTGTGCCTAAGCTTGCTCCGCCTGTAGGGGCTAAACGAACACATACGGTACTATTTTGGTTACCACATTCTGCAGCATAAATAGGACCAAATTCTTCTTCATCGATTTTGTTATCTTGAGTAATGCTCCATACATCAACACTTAAACCAAACTCAGCTGTAGGTGCCCAGATAACGCCCACGTTCCATGATTCTGACTCTTCTGCTTGTAAATCAGGGTTACCAGAGAACTCAATATTGTAATCAAGTGCTTGGCAATCTAATCCTGTTTGTTCACAGCGCTGTGTATCAACAAAAAATTGGCTTTTTTGTGATGGACCTAAGCCTATTTGCGCTAATGAAGGCGCTCTAAAGCCTTGCGCCCAAGAACCACGAACCGTTACTTCATCAGTCGGTGCCCAGCGCAGAGCTATTTTTGGATTTGTAGTTGTACCAAAGTCGCTATAATCATCGTAACGACCGGCTAATTGTAGTTCGAGGTTTTCAGCAAGTGGGATTGAGAACTCAACATATGCAGCGTATTGTTCACGATCAGCAGAAGCTGATACTGATTCAGTACCAAATATTAAGCCACGTTGAAATTGATCATCAGGGATATCATTTACATCTTCTTCACGGTGCTCAATACCGGCGGCCATCATTACAGCTTCGCCACCAAAACTAAACGCTTCACCTGTAATGTTAGCGTCAAAAGAGGTCATATGAGACTCACCGCGACGCACTAAGCTGGTTGTGATTCTGTCAATTACAGCTGGGTCGTTATATGTGCCACCGAATGGATTATAGTTACCGGCATCAATTTCTTGTTGTAAGAAATCGGTGCGTACCCAGCCTTGTGTACGATCGCCTGTTTGTAGTGATTTGCTGCGACCTTTTTGTACCGCTGTCTCCCAGCTCCAATCGTTTATTTCGCCTTTTAACCCTGCAACAAAGCGTAAGGTGTCTGACTCAATGTCCCATTGGCGAGCGCCTGCATCTACTGTACGGTAACGACCAATTTGAATGTCTTCACCAAATGGATTGTTTGGGTGATTAGCGGGTACCGTAAGGCCTGCATCTTCATCAAGTGGTGTTGGTGCACCTGCAGCGACAGAGCTGTTATGTTGAACAGCCATTTCTAAAAAGCCAGTAATGCCGTTATCAAAGCGGTATTCAAATTGTGAAATAGCGCCTACACGCTCAGATGCTGGGGCAACATATCCATATGGGCCGTAATCAAATAAACAGCTACCACTTGAAGTTGCATTTTCAGCAGGACAGGCAGGGTCGATTGTTTTAACGCCATCCACATAAAAGTAGCCTGGGAAACCACGAGATGAACGGAAATCTTCACCACCATAAGGTGCTTGGTTTGCAGTGCCAAGGCTGCCCATTTCATCAGAAGAAAGAGAGGTGTTTTTAAAGTAATCGATAATAACAGATGCACTACTTTTTTCGCTTGTTGTACCCCAAACTAGGCTTGCTGTTGTTTCTTCATAATTTGGACCATCTGTACCACCATAGCCTAGATTAATCTCAACACCATCAATATCTTTCTTTAAGATAACGTTAACTACACCCGCTACTGCATCTGAGCCATAGATAGCTGAAGCGCCATCTTTTAGTATGTCGATACGCTCAATAGCAGAAACAGGAATACTGTTAATATCTACAAATGAGTTGGTGATACCTTCAGCAAAGGCACTAATTGATACACGGCGACCATTAATTAATACCAGTGTTGCATCGGCTCCTAAGCCACGTAAGCTTACTGCAGCTGAACCGTTAGCGGTTGAATCTTGGTTGTTACCACGAGTAGAGAAAGTACCGCTACCTGCTACAGGCATTCTTTCTAGAAGTTGCTGTAAATTATCGTAACCCATGTTTTCGATTTCAGCTCTACCGATTGATTGTACCGGAGAAGGTCCTTCAATATCAGTTCGCTTAATACGAGAACCAGTAACCTGAATTCGCTCTACTTTTTTGGCTTCTTCTGCTGCGTAGGCTGTTGTTGTAAAACCTGCTGATAATGCGAGTGTTGCGCCCACAATAATGCTTGGTGTAAATGCAGTTGATTGCTTCATCCTTAAGTCCTTGTTGATATATTATAAAATTATTTGCTTAACAAGCGCAGGTATTAATATCATGTAACTTAAGTGTTATAAATTAGCTTAATTTGTGATTTAAGTATTAGTTTCAATGCCTTTTTGTGGGTTTTATGACCTTATTTATACTTTGTTTTCTAGGTGAAACTAAGCGTGAATAGGATATAGGGTTAATAATTGTTATATAGCTAGATGAAGCCATGTGTGGAATAGCTAATGATTAAAATAATTTGTAATAATTTATTTCTATAAATTAAAACTTATGTTTGTTTTTCTGCTTTTAATTTATTCAATTATGTAATACCAATTTGCGATAATACTTAATCAATTTGAGGGGGTTAAAGCTGATGCTAAAGGCATTGAAATTTTTTGATTTACGACTGCTAGATACAGGAGGTGGGGTAATGCAGGAGTAATTGCTGATAATGGCTAAGTAATACCAACCTGCATAAATCTTTGATCAATTTAACGAATTAAATTGCACTATAACGTCGTTAAAAATTTTTTATTTAGAACAACTAGATATAAAAATTTTTGCCTAGTTCTAGCGTAATTTTCTTAACGTTAAATAGACCCCATATATAAGCAGATTGGTATAACAAGTTTTGTCTTGTTATCGACACTATTTTCTTATCTCATAATAGATTACTTAGTTAAGAGAATTGGTATTATTTGAGCTTTTATATAGGTGAAATTAAAAACGCCTAATAAATTAGGCGTTTTTATTTATGCTTTATGCTTCATTAAGCGTTCTTTTTCACGCGACCAGTCTTTATCTTTACCGTCTTCGCGTTTGTCGTGTAATTTCTTACCTTTTGCCAAATGAAACTCAAGTTTTACCCAGCATTTTTTCCAGTACATCGCTGTAGCTATTAAAGAATAGCCATCGCGCTCTGTTGCACCGAATAAACGGTCAAGTTCGCGTCTGCTTAATAGCAATTTACGATAACGTAGCGGGTCGCAAATTACATGGGTCGATGCACTTATAAGTGGCTGAATTTGACTGCCAAGTAAAAATGCTTCGCCATTTTTAAGATGAATATAAGTTTCTGTGATATTTACTTTACCAGCTCGGATACTTTTAACTTCCCAGCCTTGTAGTTCAACACCCGCTTCAAACTTATCGTGTAAAAAATACTCATGTCGCGCTTTTTTGTTTAGCGCGATGGTATTACTTGTCGATTTTGATGAATTTTTCTTAGCCATAGTGCCCTATAATATACGTAATGTGAGATGTTTTACATCGATTTTTTTAATAATGCTTTTAAAAATTTAGCTTTAATTTAAGCAGCATGAAAATTTGGGGAAACGCGCAAAGCTTGCTAAAATTCGCCCACACAGTTGGGAGTGAGTATGCCACAAATAGAAAAAAGTGCGCTGGTTATGTACAGCACTAAAGAGATGTTTGATCTAGTTAATGATGTAGAAGCTTATTCACAGTTTTTACCAAATTGCTCAGACTCAAAAATTGTTTCACAGCACGATAATAACATGACCGCGAGTTTAGAAATATCTAAGGCGGGTATAAAAAAGTGGTTTACCACCGAAAACACCTTTGTTGATGAACAAACCGTGTTACTGCGCCTTGTTGATGGTCCGTTTAAGACGTTAAAAGGGCGCTGGCATTTTCAAGAGCTTGACGCTAAAGCATGTAAGGTTCATTTGCACCTAGAGTTTGAATTTTCAAGTAAGTTAATAGAGCTTGCCTTTGGAAAGATTTTTAACGATGTAGCAAAAAATATGGTGAGTGCATTTACTCAACGTGCAAAACAGGTTTATGGAGCGCGAGTATGATTAATGTTGAAGTGGTCTTTGCATTACCGACCACGGCCACGTGTTTATCAATTGAAGTGCCACAAGGGACTACAGTCGAGCAAGCTGTTATTCAGTCAGGTATTATAGAAAAGTGCCCAGAAATAGATGCCACATCGCTAACGTTAGGTGTGTGGAATCGAACTGTAAAAGCTAACTATGAATTAAAAGACGGTGACCGTATAGAAATATACCGTCCATTAATTGCAGATCCTAAAGATGCCCGCAGAAAACGTGCAGAAAAAGCAAAAGAAGAGGGGCGTGCAAATAAAATAACGGGTGGTCGCCCACTCGAAAAGTAATACCAATCGGCATAAACTTCGAACAATTTAACAGATTAAATCACACGTTAACGTCGTTTAAAATGGTAAAAGCTTTTTAAGTAAACCAATAAAAAAGGTGAGCCATGCTCACCTTTTTTACTACCTGAGACGTTTATTGCTCTAGCGGTGTAGTAAAGTTTTCAGGTTGGTCATAATCACCTGAGATTGAAACTAACTTTTCATTTTCAAAGTTAATTACTAACTCTTTATTTTGTTCGTTTTTACGGCCTTTATTAAAGCTGTAAATATAGCGCCAAGTATTGTTATCAAAGGCGTCCTCGGCAATAGGTCTACCTAATACATAAACAACTTGCTCTCGGGTCATATTTACACGAAGTTTTTCAACATCCGATTGCTCTAAAAAGTTGCCTTGTGGGATGTTAATTCGGTATACCCAGCTAGAGCAACCTGCTGCTGAGCTAAGTGTTAAAGCGACGATAAGCCAAAGAGAAAAAGTTTTTAACGACTGCATTGTTAGTTGTGATCCTTATTTTTTATAATCTGCATGATACCGATTAGTCACTGAAGGTAAAACCCTTTTAAGCAATTGTTTTATGTTAAGGGCGTTAAGGTAATGTTTTGACCACTGATAATGGAAAAAGTTTACAGCATATTGAAACGAATATTTTAAAAACTGAGTCTACTTGGTTTTTATATATAGTTGAAACACGATTTGGTCATTGGTACACAGGGATCACGACTAATGTTGAAAAACGCTTTGCAACTCATCAAGCTGGTAAAGGGGCTAAAAACCTTAGAGGAAAAGGGCCTCTTTTACTTATCCATCAACAACAAGTAGGTAATAAAAGTGAAGCAAGTAAGCTTGAGTATCAATTAAAAAAGCTCCCTAGAGCTAAAAAGGAAGCGTACGTTTCAGCGTTTAATAGCGGCGATAGTGAAAACACTTAGCTTGTTCAAATTAAGTATATTAGTTGTGAGCAAAAACTATCTTCGAATATAGTTTTTGCTCATAGCTGGCGTGTAATATTAGAGTCGCTTAGCGATGCTTTTCAAAGGTAGCTACAAGCGCATCAAGTGTTTGTGCACTGTTGGCTAAGTCGCGAATCGCTTGCTCTGTATTGATTTGTTCGCTCATTGCTTTATCGCTAATTTCGCTAATTTGCTCAATATTACGACTTACATCGGCAACCACATTACTTTGCTGCTCAGTTGCAGTCGCTATAAGCGTAGCCATATCGTTTATTTGATTTGCTGTTTCGGTTATCGTATCAAGTAATTCAACAGAGCTTTGCATTGCACCAACGCTTTGCTGAGCTTTATCTTTCGATTGGCTAATATCATTAACTACATCATCAGATATTTTTGTAAGCTCTTCAATCATAGATTGAATTTCGGTGGTTGATTGCGATGTACGGTTTGCCAGTGCACGTACTTCATCAGCAACAACAGCAAAGCCGCGTCCGTGTTCACCTGCGCGTGCAGATTCAATTGCAGCATTTAAAGCGAGTAGATTAGTTTGATCCGATATGCCTCTAATTGAGTCAACAATACTTGCAATATCAACCGTTTTTTTAGAAAGCAAAGTAACTTGCTCTGTTATGCCATCAATATCGCTGGCAAGGGCTGATATAGTTGCTTGACTTTGTAATACTTGTTTGTGACTTTGAATGGTGTTTTCGCGGCTGTTATCGGTTAACTTAGCTGTATTTGCTGCGCTTTGCGCTATTTCTTGTACTGTAGCGCCCATTTCGTTGATTGCTGCTGCGACAGATATTGTTTGCTCTTTTTGGTTGTCTATTGCTTGGGAGTTCCGTTTTGCTTGTTCAAATACATGATCAGAGCTTTTCCTAATATCGTGACTTTCGCTGGCAACTTGAGTAATCGCTGTTTCTATTTTATTTATAAACTGGTTAAAGCCGTTACTTAGATTGTTAAGCTCTGGTTGGCTCGATTCTGGTAAGCGGTACGCTAAATTTGCATCGCCTGAGCCTAGGCGTGAAAATAACTCAGCCATTTTAGAAAGTGGAGATGAAAGTGAGCGAGCAAGCAAATAACTGATTAAACTCGCAACCAATGCTGTAATTACCGTAAAAGTAAATATTTGCCATTGCAGGGTGTTTACGCTTGCGAAAACTTCACTTTTTGGCACTTGGGCTACAACATATAAATCGGTGTTTTTAATAGGCATAGCAGCTACAAGTGTCGGTTCGCCATTTAAATTAATTTCTTCTAGTGCAAAGCCATTACTATTAAATAGTTGGCTGTGAATATTTGCAGTATATAAATCATCAATGTTTGCTTTAGCTACTTTACTTGCATCTTTATGAAGCTGAATCAATCCACTTTTATCTGCAATGAATACAAAGCCTGTTTGCTCAATTTTAAATTGCTGTAATAGCTTTTGCATATCAGTGATGCTTTTTGCAAGACCTGCTAAACCAGTCCCATTAGCCTGCTGATGATTTACAAACATTTTCACATCATTGGCTGACTCTTGATAAATACTGATAGAGTAAGGTTGTTTTGATTGCTTAAAAGCAAAGAACCAGCCATCGGCTGCATCGTTTTTTAACACACGCAAAAACCCATTCTGGTTCCAGTACTGTGCAGTGTCTCTATTTGCCCAAGATGCTGTGGCTAAATCGTATTGCTGGGCAACGCGATTTAATTCTTTTAATAGTAATGTATCGTCTTGGTTGTTTGATTGAGCCCATTGTAAAATAAATTCGTTTGATGATAGTTGCTGAGCAGCACCGAGTAACTCGTTGATTTCACCGCCTATGTGATTGCTGATTGTTTGCAGTTTACTAGGGAGCTCTGACTCAATCATACGTCGCTCAATAATATCCTCTGAGCTGTGTAGGGAAGTCAAACCAATCAGTGCGGCTACGCATATAGCAATAACACTGCCTAAAGCTGTGATTTTTTGAGTTATCGAAAGATTTTGTATCGTCATGATATTAATTAATTTTACAACTAAATAGAAAAACATATTAGCACATTATTTATTTGGAACTAAATATTGGCTAAGCAGAATAGGCAAAGATACACCAGATTGATTAAAGTTTTATTAACAGGCATAAAAAAGCCCACATGCAAAAAGCATACGGGCTTGGTTTCTAACAAGCGAAACATTTATTGTTTAGGGTTAAACAATCTTTTTCATTGCTGACATGTAGCCACGTAATTTAGCACCAACTTTCTCAACTGGGTGTTCGCGCAATGCAGCGTTAATTTGAATTAATGTTTGGTTATCAACTTGGTTACTGTGCTCGCCAAGACCTTTACCGATAATGTCTGTATCAACGTTTTTCATAAAATCAGCAAGTAATGGTAAACATGCATGGTTATATAAATAACAGCCGTATTCTGCAGTATCAGAGATAGTACGGTTCATTTCAAAAAGCTTTTTACGCGCAATAGTATTGGCGATTAATGGCGTTTCGTGTAATGACTCGTAGTAAGCTGACTCTTCGATAATGCCTGCTGCTGTCATGGTTTCAAATGCAAGTTCAACACCTGCCTTAACCATTGCTACCATTAAAATACCGTTATCAAAAAATTCTTGTTCAGAGATTTCTACATCGCCAGCAGGGGTCTTTTCAAAGTTAGTTTCTGCTGTTTCTGCGCGCCATTTAAGTAAGTTTACGTCATCGTTATTCCAGTCTTCCATCATAGTGCGTGAGAAAGTGCCGTCGATGATGTCATCTTGATGCTTATTATAAAGCGGGCGCATAATTAGTTTTAGCTCTTCACTTAGTTCAAACGCTTTTACTTTTGCTGGGTTTGAAAGGCGGTCAAGCATGTTAGTAACGCCGCCGTACTTAAGTGCTTCGGTAATTACTTCCCAGCCGTATTGAATTAGTTTTGATGCATAACCCGCATCAACGCCTTTTTCTATCATTTTATCAAAACATAAAATAGAGCCAGTTTGTAACATGCCACATAAAATGGTTTGCTCGCCCATTAGGTCAGACTTAACCTCAGCAATAAATGATGATTTAAGTACACCTGCGCGATGTCCGCCAGTACCCGCTGCATACGCTTTAGCTTCTGCTAAACCAAGACCTTGAGGGTCATTTTCTGGGTGAACTGCGATCAGAGTTGGTACACCAAAACCGCGTTTGTATTCTTCACGTACTTCAGAACCAGGACACTTAGGCGCAACCATGATTACAGTAATGTCTTCACGTACTTGCATGCCTTCTTCAACAATATTAAAGCCATGAGAGTAAGCAAGGGTAGAGTCTTTTTTCATAAGTGGCATAATTGCACTTACTACAGCGGTATGTTGTTTATCTGGCGTTAAGTTAAGTACTACGTCAGCTGTAGGAATTAATTCTTCATAAGTACCAACAGTAAAACCGTTTTCAGATGCATTTAAAAATGATTGGCGACGCTCAGAAATAGCTGAAGCACGTAATGTGTAAGAAACATCTAAACCAGAGTCACGTAAGTTTAAGCCTTGGTTTAAACCTTGTGCGCCACAGCCTACAATAACTAGTTTTTTACCTTTAAGTGCGTCAACGCCATCGGCAAATTCGCCTGCGTCCATAAATTCACATTGCGCTAATTGCGCTAATTGCTCGCGTAAAGGTAAGGTATTGAAATAATTCGCCATTGTTAGTGTCCTATAAAGTCATGTTTGTTAGATGCGCAAGGTTTGTTGCGCTTACAAACACCATATGTAAAATCGTTGCTTGCGTAAAATGATATATTTGAATTAAAGTGTTTCATAATATGAAATACTGGGTTTGGCATGGATCATAAACATTTAAACTACTTTTTAGCACTGGCTAAAACACTTCATTTTGGACGCGCAAGCGAGCTTTGTCATATAAGCGCACCCACTTTGAGCCGCAATATAAAACACTTAGAAGAAGAGGTAGGTGTTGCATTATTTGTACGCGATAACCGCAGTGTTAAATTAACGCGTGAGGGTGAGTCGTTTATTGATTACGCCACAGCAACGCTTGCTAATTGGCAGCGTTTTAAAACGAATGTGAAAGACCCACAACAACATATTTACGGCAAAGTAAGTATCTATTGCTCGGTTACTGCATCTTATAGTTTTTTACATCAAATATTAGAGCAACTTCGTGCGCAGCATCAGTATATAGAAATAACATTAAATACAGGCGACCCTGCACTTGCTATAAACCGTGTGTTAGATGGGCATGAATTAATGGCTATTGCAGCTAAGCCAAATAAGTTACCGGCGCAAATTGCTTTTGTAGATATAGGGCATTCTCCACTTTTATTAATTGGACCAAAAATTCAATGCCCGATCACACAAAAACTAACGCAGAATGGTGATGACATTAATTGGTCTGATTTAGAATTTATTGTGCCAGAACAAGGTTTTTCTCGCCAAAGGTTAGAACACTGGTGGCGCAAAAATAATATTCACGGGAAAATTTACGCACAAGTTGCTGGGCACGAAGCAATGGTATCCATGGTGAGCTTAGGATTAGGTGTCGCAATGGTCCCTAAAATAGTGCTAGATAACAGCCCGCTGCAAGATAAAGTACAAATACTAACACCAAAAATGCAAGCGCCTGATGGGTTTGATATTGGTTTGGCAGTATTAAGGAAAGAGTTAAATGACCCTGCAATCAGTGCTTTGTGGAATATTGCGCAAACTTTAGATGCAAAAGCGATTTAATGCGCGCAGAGAATAAGCAAGTTAGTTAAATAGTATGAATATAGGTTGCGTATAAGTTTACTATTACTTAACATTGAGCGCTAATAACAAAAACAATGACGCTTGAGAGTTTATTTATGAACCACGCCGTATCACTTGCTCATTCTGCTCAATGCCTAAAAAAGGCGATTCCTTTGATGGTAAAATACCGAATGCCGGTTACACCCATCAACTATGCAATTTGGTACTGTTATATTCAAGGAAACAAACCTTCATTAAATGCTGAGTTAGACCATGTTATTGCTCTGCAACAAACATGTTCACAAGACAAAGCAAAAGAAATTTTTGATAAACATTTAACGCAAGACGATCTCGTTTTTTTTCAAGAAGTGACTGAAAAATTTCATACAACTATGGAGCAAGTTCAGCAAGATATAAGCACAACGCTTGATCACTCTAAAAGCTTTACGACGAGTTTAGTCGACTCACAAAATGAATTAAATATGCTTGTTGATGTAAACTCTTATAATGAGATACTAGGTTGTGTTGAGCGTTTAACTGACGATTCTATTGCAATGCAAGATTATGCTCGGGAGTTTCAGACTAAATTAGCCGTTGCCTACAATGAAATAAAAGATTTAAAAGAAGCACTCAATATTTCAAAGGAAGCAGCCGATACCGACACGCTTACGGGTTTTTATAATCGAGGTAAGTTTGATTCTGATATTGTAAACTTTTGCCTCGAATACTCAGAGCAAGCGCAAGAAGACTCTCTTGCCGTACTCATTATGTTTGATATTGATCATTTTAAGCGCTTTAACGATGATTTTGGCCATCAAAAGGGTGATGAAGTGCTTAGGCTAGTTGCTAAAAAAGTGAGAGAAAATACAACTGAAGCTGCAAATGTGTATAGATATGGTGGCGAGGAGTTTTGCATAACAGCCTACTTTGACACTATTAACGATATAATAGCATTTGCAGATTGTATTCGTTTAGCAATAGCAAAATTGGCGATTCGTAAAAAGCATGATGTAACTGCAAAACGTGCTATTTCAGCAAGTTTTGGCTTAGCAATTTTACGGCCATTTACAAATAGTTCTGTTTTAGTTGAGCGTGCAGATAGAGCCTTATACATTGCCAAAACACATGGACGAAATCGTATAGAAATAGCCCCTGATATTTAATAAGTGCCAGAGGTTTCTGATTTATTTGGGTTAAAGCCGCTCAATTTAGGGCGATTTAATCCAACTTCAGTTTTGGTAAACAAGCAGGTAAAACCCAATAGAGCTGTAGCGAGTTAGCTCTTAGTAATTTTTTATTTGAATAATTGCATTTGCTACGTAGTGCCTCATTTTCAAAGTATCTTAAAGTACTATTAGTCAAAAATTACACAAGCAACTCAAAATATAGTCCTTAGACACAACTACCTTGAAAGATAAATAGTCCGAAAAGCATAAAGTTAACATTTTTGTATACAAATTGTGAATAATTGTAACCAGCTAGAGCTAGTTTAAAAAGACCTTGCTAGTATGGGGAACTCACTTATTTTGATACTTTGATTTACGCTGATGCGGTATGCCTTCTCATTATTAACAGCTCTATGTTTTAGCACTTTGTTTGTTTGCCTTTCGGTGCAAGCAACACAGGCAAGCAAGCATGCTGACGATTATACAGAGCAAGATATAACAACCGATCGTCTGCATTTGAGTTTAAGCGTGGGGGCTGGAGTTATAACCAACCCTTTGCATGGTGGAGATAATATTCCGCTCGTGCTTATTCCTCAAGTTGCGTTTTATGCAGAGCAATGGTTTTTTGATAATGGCCGTCTTGGTTATTCATTTTTGCAAACCCCTAAACATCACTTTAATCTAGTTGGTGAACTCAACTCTGAGTCTCGCTTTTTTATAGACTGGCACCCTAAAAATGTATTTACACTACAAAGTAGTGCCCTCAACAATCAGTTCGTAATGCAAGATGAAGCCTCGTCATCTCGCTATGTTGATATTGATAATTTACATAAACGGCAAATTGCACTTGATGCGGGTATTGCATATCACTATGTAAATGAAGACCATGTTTTTTCGGTTCAGGCTCTGCATGATATAACCGATGTTTATCGAGGTGTACGCGCAGCATTACAGTGGCAGTATCATACTGTGATAGGAAAGCTCAAAATAAAGCCAACACTTGGAATAAACTATAAATCTGCGGAACTAAATAGCTATTTTTATGGACTTAATGAGGGTGAAACTCAATTTGGCAAAATAGACGTTGGTAGTAGTTGGCAACCTTATGCTAAAATCGACGCCCGTTGGCCTCTGAGTAAGGCTGACTCTCTTCGTTTTCATGTAGCATATTACGACTATTCGGCTATGGATGGCAGTCCGCTCTTCGAACGTACTTATTCAATGACTGCATTTATAGGATTCGATCGTACTTTTTAATATGAAGTATTCAATATTAGTTGTCTTTATTACCGCTTTTTTTAGTGGTTTTAGTGTGGCACAACCCCCTTTTTTTAGTGTTTCTCCAAAAGTCTGCGTTGTCTCTGAACAGCAGGGTTTTTGCGATCTTGATTTACAATTTAAATGGCAATTAAACGCCTACAGTGATGTCTGTTTGTATCAGCAAGAGCAACGGCTTCAATGCTGGGAGCAACAACTTTCTGGGCAATTTAATTATAAAGCGCGTGTTCAGGTGGAGACCATATACTCCTTAATCAATCCTCATACGGGTGTGTTAATAGCAAAAACACAGGTTGAAGTACAAAGCGCCCATGCTAAAAAAAATAGGCGTAGGCTTCGCTCTCCGTGGAGCTTTTTTTAATTTAGGAGCAACTAATGCCAAAAATTTTACTTGTTGAAGATGATCTAGGTTTACAACAACTAACAAAAGATTACCTTGAACATAATGGCCTTGAAGTCGAAGTATTAGACCGTGGTGACGAAGTGTTTAATTACTTAGAAAACAATACACCCGATTTAATGATTTTAGACGTTATGCTGCCAGGTAAAGATGGCTTTAGCGTTTGCCGCCAAGTAAGAGATAAATTTACTCTACCAATTTTAATGTTGACTGCTAAAGGTGAAGATTTCGACCAAGTACTTGGCTTAGAGCTTGGCGCTGATGATTATGTAATAAAACCAGCAGAGCCACGTGTATTACTAGCGCGAATTAATGCATTACTGCGTCGTGGACAACCCATGGTAAAATCAAGCGAAGAGCTCCAGTTTGGTGATTTAGTCATTGATAAAACAAGTCGTATTGTAAAACTAAGTGATTCGGAGATTGTATTAACTTCGCACGAGTTTGAGTTACTATGGCTATTAGCGTCAAATGCGGGTGAAGTACTAAGTCGAGAACATGTGCACCAACATATGATTGGTCGCCAATACGATGGACTTGATAGAACGGTGGATGTACGCGTATCACGAATTCGTAAAAAATTAGGCGACAACAGCGATAAGCCATATCGTATAAAAACTGTATGGGGACAAGGCTACTTATTTGTTTCTGATGCATGGGATCTTTAGAACTATTTAAGGTTAGTCGGCTTTAATGGGAAAACTGTTTACCAGCTTATATTTATATATCATCGTTTCTTTGTTTGTAGTGAGCGGTGTTATAGAGCAATTGTGGCCTTACGAAGAGTCGCAACAACAGGTCTTCTTAGATGATGAGTTTGGGCAATCACTCTGGTTGCTCTCACAAACTTCAAATGGTCTTAAAAAGTTAAAGCACAACTTTGAAAGTAAAGTGATTGAACGACGTGATTTAATACTCCCTCAAAAACAACAATCGCAGCTCAACCAAAACCACTACTTATACTTATACGATAAGCAACAACGCATTGTTTGGTATGTAGATCTCGGTAATGATTCATTACTTCAAGTAGGACCGGTAGGTGTATTAACGCAGGAATCATCTTCTGTTTGGCCGTATTTATTACTACTTATTATTGTAGGTATACCTGTTGGGCTGTGGAGCTTTTTACTATGGCGCGACTTTGCAAAGCTACGTAAAGCGTGTGAAGCGGTAGAGGGTTTGCAAGACTTTCAACTAAACGACTCTTCTAAGTCTTTCTTTTTACCTATTACTGATACATTAAAGGTAATGCAGCAACGTATTGAGTTTTTACTTAGTGCGCAGCAAGAACTTACCTCATCGGTGTCGCATGAGTTTAGAACACCACTAGCACGTTTAAAGTTTGCAATAGTAATGCTGCAAGAACAAATGCTTGACGTAAAAGGTGAGAAATACCTAACAAATATGCAAACAGACATTAGCGAGCTTGAGTCACTAGTTTCTGAAATGCTTGAATACGCGCGATTAGACTCTCAACAACCTAGTTTACAGCCAATAAACTGTGACTTAGCTGGGCTGGTAAAAACAACTGTTGAAAAGCTAAACTTTGAAGCCCGAACAACGCTCTCTGTAAACCTCCCTGAGCATTTAAATTATTACTGTGATAGTCACTTTATGGCGCGAGTATTTCAAAATTTAATTGGCAATGCGCTCAAATATACCCATAAAAAAGTCAAAATTTCATTGTTACAAGAAACAAAACACATCGTATTGATTGTTGAAGATGATGGGGAGGGGATAGCTCCCGCTGAGCGAGAAAATGTATTTAAACCTTTTACTCGACTAGATAAAAGTAGAGGCAAGGATACCGGTGGTTTTGGTTTAGGGCTCGCTATAGTTGCTAAAATTGTGTCGTGGCACCAAGGAGAGTGTAAAGCAGAAAGCTCAAGTTTAGGTGGTGCTAAATTTATTGTATATTTACCCCTCAAATTTAAGACATAAAAAAAGCGCCTAAAGGCGCTTTTTTTGCGGTTAAAAACCAAAATCAACAAGTAGCAATATAATAGACCGCAGGTGCTTAAAAAAGTTCTCAACTATTTTTATTTTTTTCAAGTAATGGCATTAACATTTGCTCAAGGCCATTTAGTTTTACCTCATACATCATCGCAAGTTGACTACCTAGTTTTGAGTCAGGAAACCCTTGCTGATTAAACCAGACTAAATAAGGCTCTGGGAGTAACAACAATGGCCGTCCTGCATATTTTCCAAACGGCATTGTAGTATTTATCGCTATTTTTAGTTGTTTTGGATCCATAAAAACTACTTATGTATTTAAAGTATGCGTAAGTGTAAGGGATTTTAGAGATATAAAATAGGCTGTGACGGGCAAGAAACAGCCTATTTTGCGAGGGAGTAGGCCCTCTGATTTAATAATTTTATGTTGATTGATATAAACCTAGTTGAACTTTAATTAGCTGGGATCTAATTAAGTTATTATTAGAACATGGGTTCTTATTTAACCAACACAGTTAGTCTACCTGTTTTTCATTGTTGTGGTGAATTGGCTTGTAAAGGAATGTAAATAGAATTGCTTTTTATTTAAAAACTAATAACAAAGCCTTAATGGATTAAGGCCTTGTTATTTATAGACGTTATAAAAAGTAATTATTCGTTAAATAGCTCTTGTTTAACGTGCTCTGCAAAACCACTACCGGCTTCTAGGTAAAAGTTATAAGTAGAATGAACACCCATTTCTTCTAGTTCTTTTTGTTGATCAGGGTAGTTTGCAATAGCTGTTACTTGGCCTTTATAACCGGAGGCTTGTAGTTGCTCTAAGGCAAAAATATTTTGCATGTGTTTTGGCATCGCAAGCATAACCATTTCTACTTGCGAGTGATTTACTCGTTGCCAAAAGTCAGGGTCGGTTGCATCAGCAATTAAGACGTTGCGGCCTCTGTTTACGTGCTTATCTACCACCTCAGGTTTTATATCTATACCTGCAACAACATTTGGGTGAGTCGCGTTAATAGTCTCATAAGCACCAGTACCAATCCGTCCCATACCAAAAATGACTATTCTAGTATCGTTAAGGTTAACAGGTAGCTCTTCAGCTAAACGAGTTTTGCTTTCGAACTTTAATAACCAGTGCTCAATTTTGACGTACAACTCGTTTGAACGTTTATTTAATGGGGAGGCAATTATAAAGGTAATAGAAACAGCAATTGCCATTACAGCTAGCCATTCAGAGGTGATCATGCCTGTAGTTGCAGCCACTGCACATACAATTAAACCAAACTCACTGTAGTTAGATAAGCTAAAAGCAGTAAGTAATGATGTACGCGCGCGTAGTTTAAATATATTAGTGAACACATAATAAAGCGCTATTTTAACGGGTAATACTAAAATAAGTATAATAGCAACAATCAAGGAGTTAGTGGTTAGCTCTGCGCTCAAACCAATACTTAAGAAGAAGCCAACTAGCAATATGTCCTTTAAATTAAGCAGGGATTTTGATAGCTCGCCTGCCTTTTTGTGAGGGGCAAACATCATTCCTATTACTAATGCACCTAAATCGCCTTTTAGGCCTGCAAATTCAAATGCATGATAACCAGCAACTAGAGCAAAGAAAAAACCAAACAATGGTAATAGTTCACCATGTTTAGATCGGTTCAACACGCCATACATTACAGGTCGTAATAAAGGCAAAGCAATTATTAGTGCAATTGCCCATAAATTTGGGACTTTACCGGTACTAATAGCTAAAAAGATAACAGCAAAGATATCTTGCATTACTAATATACCAATGGCTATTTTGCCGTGTAGGCTTGCCATTTCTCCGCGCTCTTCAAGTACTTTTACTGCAAATACAGTGCTCGAAAAACTCAGTGCAAATCCAACCAATAAAGCACTTTGCCAACTTAAATCAACAAATAGTGGAATAGCGAATACGCCAAGTAACAGCATAAAACCACTAAATAACGCACTGCTAAAAATGATATGCAATGTTGCAGGTGCCCAAACTTGAGGTTTAATTAAACTGTTAACTTTAAGTTTCAAGCCAATACTAAAAAGAAGAAGGGTTACGCCAAGTGCTGCAATTGTATCGAGCAACTCTGTACTTTTATATCCCGATAAATTTAAAGCAAAGCCTGCTAATAAAAATCCAATAAGAGGAGGTAGTTTTAATTGATAAACGGCAAAACCACAAACAAACGCGGCAGCAAAATAGATTAGTTCCATAATTCTTAATATCACTTCATTTGGTGTTGCAGTGTAACGAAAAATTTATGCCATTGAAAATATAATAGACCTAAAAATGAACGCGTCTAATCAATTACTTGCCTTGCTGCGTATGAAAAATGCGCATTAAACACTTATTTAATCGTAAATAGTATGTAAATAACATTTTTTCACTGACATTAGCTTTTAAATATGGTTAAGATGCGATAACGAAGAAGTTTAAGCCAGAGCAAATAATAGAGCAGCTCAGCTTAAGGAGAGAGATATGTTTAAAAAGATTTTAGCGTCGGTAGGTATTGGTGCTGCAAAAGTAGACACTATTTTAGAAACTGAACACCTACAACCAGGTCAACTTTTTAACGCACAAATAGTTATCACAGCAGGTGATGTTAGCCAAGATATCGCAGGCTTAGATTTATTATTAATGACTCGTGTTAAAGTTGCGGGTGATGATGGTGATTATTTTACTAATCATGTAATTGAGCAATGGCGAATTACAGATATTGGTACAATTGAGCCAGGCGAAGTTAAAAACATCCCTTTTGAAGCACGTCTTCATTCTGAAACACCTATTACAGAAATTAATGCAGGTTATAATCAATCACATGTATGGCTAGAAACAGGCCTAGATATAGACTTAGCACTTGACCCAACAGATAAAGATCATTTACACATTTACCCTAATGAAGCGGTTAAAACGTGTATGCAAGCGATGGAAAAGTTAGGTTTTAGTTTAATGAAAGCTGACGTAGAAAAAGGCCACTTACGGGCTTCAACTTTTCAGTCATTATCTGGGTGTTACCAAGAACTTGAGTATAAACCTAATAGCCGCAGCTTATTTGGCATTCAGGAGATTGAATTATCGTTTGTACCAGAGGCACATAAAACACATGTGCTTATAGAGCTAGACAGAGCCTTTAAAGGCGATGGTTATGTAGATTTGACCATAGAGCACGATCATGTGAATTTATCGCAGTTGTGTGATCAGCTAGAGCGCTTATTTACTTAGTATAAGCTAACTAAGCTAGCGAGTGATTTTAATAAACCCAGCCTAAGCTGGGTTTTTTGCTTATAGGATTTAATATGCAGTTTAAATGTGAGCAGTTTGACGCTCTTGATACACAGACTCTTTTTACTATTATGCGTGGGCGGGTTGATGTGTTTGTTGTAGAGCAAAAATGTCCTTACCCTGAACTTGATGATGTAGATATTGATTTAAATACACAGCATTTATATACATTAGACAATGGGCGGCTACACACTTATGCGCGATGCTATGAAAAAAATGAGCAATACAGCGCAATAGGACGCGTGCTGGTAAGTAAAAGCGCGCGTGGCAAAGGCGACGCCACTTTACTTGTAAGTAAAGCTATAGACTGCTGTAAAGAGCGGTGGCCTGAGCGAGATATTTATATAGGTGCACAAACTTACTTGCTTGATTTTTACCGCTCTTTTGGCTTTGAGGATTATAAAAGTGAATATTTAGAAGACGGTATACCTCATCAAGATATGATTTTAAAACTCGCTAAATAAATCCAATTTAAGCAGCTATAAAAAAGCCCACTAATGTGGGCTATTTTAATTTAAGACTATTTTAAGGTTAAGGTATTATTTAGCTCAAGAGTGAGTGTAAAAACACCATACCAATAGCAAGTGGACACACAAACTTGGTATACCAAGGCCATATTTTCCAAAACAATGTGTTATGGACCTCAGGATTACCTTCTTTAATTGCTTTAAGTAATGAGCCTCTGTACCAAATCCAGCCTACAAATATACAACACATCAGGCCAAGCAAAGGTTGAGCTACTTTTGTAGTTAAAGTAATCACTAAGCCAAATAAGCTGCTAAGGTTACACACAATTATAATGCTAACGATAGCAATTAAAGCTCCAATCAACCAGGTTGCCTGAACGCGTTTCATCCCAAAGCGTTCTACAGTGTATGATACTGGCGCCTCTAACATTGAAATAGATGACGTTAAAGCGGCAATACTCATTAACGCAAAAAATGAAAAGCCCACAAATAAGCCAACTTCGCCCATTCCATCAAATAAAGCAGGGAGTACTTGAAACACTAACGTATCTTCAGAGAGTAATTTACCTGTTGAGGCCGAGAATATTTCAACGCCTTGAGCTTGCGCTACATACATAGCCGGAATAATCAGTAAACCCGCTACAAAGGCTATAAATACATCAATAAGGGTTACATAGGCACCTAAAGAAACAAGATTTTCTTTTTTGCTAATGTACGAGCCGTAAATAATCATTACGCTCGTACCTAGCGATAAAGAGAAAAAAGCTTGTCCTAGTGCGCTAACTAATAGTTTTGCGTCAAAAATAGACGAAAAATCAGGAACTAAGTAAGCCTTTAAACCCTCCATTGCGCCATCTTGGGTCATTACATAAGCAATAAGTGCAAATAAAATCCCCAAAAGAGCGGGCATTAAACGTTTTGACCATTTTTCAATACCGTTCTCAACGCCTCTACTGATAATAGCGACAGTTAGTACGATAAAGACGAGAGTGAATATAATGTTTCGGGTAAGTGATTGCTCACTTAGCCATGTCGATGCTGTGTCGGCACCGACAAGAGTAGCTATGGGTTCAGCTGTAGCGCTGAGCATCCAACCAGCAACAATGGCGTAAAAACTTAATATAAAGCCAGCACATAAAATACCGCCAAAACCAACAATAAAGGCAAAGTGTTTTTGCCATGGCTTATTAGATATTTTTTGAAGTGATGAAACCGCATTTGCTTGGCCATGACGACCAATCATCAGTTCAGCCATTAAAGCGGGGTAGGCTAAAAAGAACGCAAGCACTAAATATGCGACTAAAAATGCAGCACCGCCATTACTTGCTGTTTGTGTAGGGAATCCCCAAATATTGCCCAAACCAACGGCAGAACCCGCGGCGGCCATAATAAAACCAAAGCGAGAGCTGAACTCGCCTCTAACTGCGCTCATATTATTGTACTTCTCTATTGTGTGACGGCGGTGACAATCTACTGGAAATGTTAAAAAATAAAAAGTGCTTATTTGCTGATCTAGCACAATTTAATAAGTAAAGTGTGTGTTATAACCATCGATTTTAAATGTTGTTATCGAGTCGTTTAAAATAACGAGTTGATTTTGTTTAATAATTGTTAATTACAGTCTGTAACTATTGCTTTACGAATTATGATGCTGTGCAATAGTGAGAGTAAAACACGCACCACCTAGCTGGGTACTTTTACTTACTTTAACACTGCCATGATGCCAATCGGCTACTTTTTCAACAATAGCTAGACCAAGGCCGTAACTTTTATCAGCTCTGTTACGGTGATCTTCTTCCCTAAAAAATGGGCTAAATACATTACTAAAATTTTCTCGAGCGATACCCGGGCCGTCATCTTCTACTGTTATTATAAGCTGTTGCTCGTGTAACTTTGCGCTTAAGTAAATATGTTGGCTTGCAAAATCACATGCGTTAGTTAATAAATTAGTAATTGCGCGAGCAAGCCAGTGAAGATCTGCATTTATTATTTTATCGGTACTATTGAGTTGTACGTTGAGCATTTGCATTTCAAGTTTTGGTGCAAGTTGCACTAAAATATCTTCAAGGTAGGACTTAATGTTTGTTGATGAATAGGTCAGCTTATTAGCATTTTGCTCTAAAGTAGCAAATGCTAAATAGCTACTAAGCATCGATTCCATATGGTCTAAATCATTTTCCATACGGGTTAAATACTGTTTTACTTTTTGCTCATCATGGCTATCTAATGCCGCATCTAAACCAAATCGCAGGCACGCGATAGGGGTGCGTATATCATGAGATAAACTTGAGGCCATTAGCTTGTTTTCGGCGACAAGTTTCTCTATTTGGCTGGCCATGCGGTTAAAGGTAAGCTCTACGTCTTTTATGTAAGTAAAATGCGATACTTTTATTCGGGCTTGAACATTACCAGAGGCAAACTTTTTAGCGGCTTCATTTAACACGGTTAATCGTTTAGCTAAGGGCGCAATAATAAACCCCATAAATACACATAGGCCTGCGTAAAAGAGCAAGGTTAATATAATGTCATTATGTTGCTCGCTATCAAAAATTTTATCTAAACGCATTGATAAGTGAAAAGGATTTAAAACAGCGCTGCTATAAAGCATATAAAAGCCTTGCTGATCTTCTAAAATCAGCCCACCCGGCGTGTGCATTTGTAATAATAAAGAAGGCGGTAAAGCAAGTGATTCATTAGGTTTGTAATCAATTAAAACATCAAACTCTAGCGCCAGTTGTTTTACATAATCGCTGCGCTCAGATGTGGGTATGTTAGCTAACTGCTTGCTAAAACCCATGATCATTTTACTTTGCTGACTAAATTCATCCTGTGGGGTATGCGCTTGTTGACTAAAAGCATCAATAAGCCAGCCCAATACCACAATAGATAAAAGTGCACTGCCTAAAAGCGATATATAAAACTTTTTCATTTATTTATTCATCACTTTATTACCACGCAGTAGAAACAAGTAAATATCCACGGCCCCAAATAGTTTTAATTTTTTCAGGGTTTTGTGGATCATCATTAAACTTTTTACGAAGTGCAGAAATAAGTACATCAACACTTCTATCAAGCCCATCGTATTCTCTGCCTTTGGTTGCTTTAAATACAGCGTCACGCGAGACCACTTGGCCTGCATTGCTCGCAAGGTAATGAAGCAGTAAATACTCAGCACTTGATATGTTTACGTCTTGCTTGTTGAGTTTTACATTTCTAGATTCGGTATCAATACTAAGCGCACCAACATTAATAACACTCTCGTTAACGTGTGGGGTATTTGGCTCATTATTTTGGCGAAGGGCTGCTTTTATACGCGCTAGCAATGCACGAGGGCGTACAGGTTTCATTATGTAGTCACTTGCACCTACTTCTAGACCAATGACCTCATCCATTTCTTCATCGCGTGCGGTGAGCATTATAATGGGCGAATTATAAAAACTACGAAGTTCTCTACACACGCTTATACCATCTTGCCCTGGAAGCATAATATCAAGGAGCACGATATTTGGATTTAACGTTTTGACTTGGCTAATTACTTCGTCACCTCTGTGACAAACATGCGTTGTGTAGCCTTGCTCTGTTAAGTATTCAGCAACCCATTGAGCAAGTGATACATCGTCTTCAACGAGTAAAATAGTGCCATAGTTATCCATGAAAATATCCTTAATGCGATTGGTATTAAAATAGTCGCCAGCGGCGCTTTTTTTGCCTGTTTTGATATACCCATTGAAGCTTTACTTCGGCAATACTAATTATTTTAGAGGTATTGCTGTCAAATAGTTCAAATGAAATACTTTGCTGTGAATCAAATGCATAATTAAAGGTACCGCTCTGTTGCTTGAGCCAACATTGCATTATGTACTTTGAGGTGGCGTCACGTAGGCAGTAATTACCAATGATAGGTTGCTCCCACGTTAGCGTTACGTCAGCATAGCAATTTCGCCCTTCGCGCAATGCAACGCAGGTGTCGGGAACTGCTATAAGTGCTTCAGGAGGTTCCTGAGCTTTAACAGTAAAAGTACTGGGGAAGATCAGTAATACACAGATCCATCTAAAATACATAACGTAGGCCTACCTTGGCTTTGTGTTGATATCCTTGGGAAATAATTGGACTGTCGTCAATCTCTTTTGAAAACCATGTGGTAAGCCAGCCGGATAAAAACACCCAATCTTGGCTTATTGGGTACTCAGCATGGAACTCAAAAATAATACTAGTACTGGCATTGCTGCTATAAACCGGGCGAAGGCTGGTGGCTTCATCGCTATCAATACCAAAGTAATAATTGGTAAAGTCAGCAGAGTAGGCGCTTAAACCAACACCAGATCTAAACTCCCAGTTTCGCCATGGTAAAATGTGACTAAAAAAGCTGTTTATAACCCAGCCATTGTGCGCGCCAGATACATCATGAAGGTATTCAAAAGAGAATTGAGAATTTTCAAATCGACGAGAAAGTCGAAGGCCGACGTCAAAGTCGTAATTACGTTTTTTTATACCTTGGAGTTCTTTTATAACACCATGGTTATAGAATCCGAGGCCTTTTTCGTCAAATCCAGCTTGAGTATTTGTGCCTAATATATCTAGGCCCCAATCAAATTTATCTATAAGACTGTAGCCTATTACAAGGCCGCCACTGAGTTGATTGTGATCGAAATCAAGGTAAAATTTATCGTAGGAAACAGCAAGACTTAAGTCGAGCTCAACGCCTTTATCGTAAGACTCAATGCCGACAAGGTAAGAATCTTCAATATAAAAGCCCGCACCAGCACTCCAATCCCACGCAAAGCCTTGGGTTGGCTCTAACGTATTATCTGCATAATAGCGGTTACTTGCCATACTCGACGTGCTAAAAATGCAGCAAAAAAGCAGTGTTATGCTCAGTAAAGTATGGTTAAGCAAAGCGTTTCTCATCCCTTAGGGCCTAATTATTATTTGTTATTAAGCGTAGTATATTGTTAATTCGTTCCTTTAATCTGTAAAAAAATGTAGTAAGTGTTAGGTCTGTTGATCTTTCAAGGTTAAATTTGCAGCAGTCTGTTTGGTATTTAGGTAAGGCAGAGCCTATGCAGTGTGGCTATTCCCCATAAATGGGCGATAACGTAGCATTAATGCCAAACAGGCGCTGCCCAAAGGGTTCTTCCTAGGGGCTATTTACTCTTTGTTGCTCGGTTTTGACTTAGCCCACTAGGTTACAAATCTCGCGCCGCGATTAAATAGCCCCTAGTTTGAACAAATTTTAATCCGTAAAGATCAACAGACCCTAATTTACTGAACTTTAATTTTATCGATTAATATACTACTCAAGTAAAACTGCATCATAGGTGTTAATGCACTTACTTCTGTTCTATTACATGGACCGCTAAGTTTAGTAAGGCTAGATAGTTTTGACAACGTTTTGTACTGAGGGATTTGAATATCTTTGCCAAGTCTTTCAATACGGGCCTCGTCAGTGTTTTGCTGATGAATAAAAGCGACAACCTCAAGCTCATTTGTTATTTTTTGCTCTTCGGTGAAATTGTAAATTAGTGGTTCACGATGAAAACTTGCACTGTCGATTGAAGATTTAGCAAACCAAACAACATCACCCGATGACTTGTGCGTGAGACGCATACTAACTTGTGCAAATATTGCAGCGCACTGTTGTGTTGGGTATTGCTGGGCAACATTTGAATATAAAGTAAATGGCTTCTCTGGTTGCTTTATTGCGTACTTAGTATCGTCTGTGAAAGTTAAATCGAGTTGCTGAATAGTCAGTGTGTAGTCACTGTTATTTTTAGTTGTTACTTTTAGTTGTTTATCGTTCAGTGCTTGGCTAATTTGCGATAGAAGTTTATCGGTTACGCTTGCCTTATCGGTAATGATTTTTACTGTTTGGTTTCTAACTACTTTATGTGCAGGAAGTTGAACCGATTTAACTTTTGGAGATGAGTGCTCTGTAGTGTACTCAAGTTGATAGGTCTGACTTTTTAATGTTGGCTTTAATGGCATAGCCAGTGGTTCGGCCGGTTGCTTTGTAATAGCACAACCAGTTGATAATAAAATAAAAAGTGACACAACTAAAAAACGCATAAGTACTAAACACTCGCTTAAAACCAAATAATCGTCGTATTGTACGTTAGTACAAACAAAACTTCATGATATTATCTGCGCAGATGTAGTTAAAAAGATAAATTTTATAAAAAATGAAGTATCTCAACTCTTTATCGTATTGCCTATCTGCTTTGTGTTTGCTGTTTAGTTCTGTGGGTTTTGCAGCAAAAGCGGATCCTGATTGGGATGCATTTGTAAAAAAGTACGGCCGTTACGCACAAAAAAAATTAAAAAGTAAAGGTATACCCGGTGCAGCGCTTTCGATTGTAAATATAAACAATTCAGACTACATCCACACCATGGGCGTAACTAAATCACGAAATGGACAAAAAGTTAATAAGCATACTCGGTTTAGACTCGCGTCTGTTTCGAAGACATTTGCAGGCTCGTTATCAGCTAAATTGGCTGCTAACGGCCTACTGGAATTAGATAAGCCTGTTAGCGAATACATAACTGATTTTAAAGGGACTGTTTATCAAGATGATTTAAAGGTGTTTCATCTTTTGAGCCATTCAAGTGGATTAGTTCCTAATGCATACGACAATTTAATTGAATCTCGTATGGATTACCCAGGTATTGTTGAAAAGCTGCTTAGCGTCAAACCAATTTGCAAACCCGGCGAATGTTATGGCTATCAAAACGTTATGTTTAGTCTTATAGGTGATGTGATATTACAAAGCACCGATAAAAGTTACGGACAGTGGTTACGAGAAGCTATTTTTGAGCCATTAAAAATGAGTGATGCGAGCTTAGGTTTTGAACAAATGGTGCATGACAATAATTATGCTCTACCTCATGTGCGGGGTAAAAAGCGCTGGTATAGCGCTAAGCTTAAAAAAAATTATTATAAAGTGGGACCTGCAGCTGGTGTGAACGCTAGCGCAAGTGATATGGCTATTTGGTTAAGAGCGCAGCTGGGCCAATATCCTGATGTTTTATCATTGGATACTCTAGCAAAACAAACACGCCCTTATACACATACAAAAAAAGAAATGCATCGCAGGGTGTGGAAAAAACACCTTAATGAAGCTTATTACGGGTTAGGTTGGCGCGTTTATAACTATGCTGATGAAACACTTTACTATCATAGTGGCTGGGTGCAAGGATATAGAAGTGATGTGGTTGTATTTCCTCACTTAAATATTGGTTTTAGCTTAATAGTTAATGCTGAAACCGGCGTAATCAATGAGCTAACGACTGAATTTATCGATAGGCTATTTGAATACAAACGAGGTAAAAAATATGAATAATAAAATAATATTAGCAATCACTTTTTTAGTCATGTTATTTAATTGTAGTTTAGTGTTTGCAGCACCTGATGCGATATATTTGTTTCGTCATAGCGAAAAGTTAACGGGTAAAAATCCAGCGCTCTCAGAGGTGGGAAAGGCACGTGCAAATAATTTAGTTACTTTTTTCAAAGAGTATCAAAATATACATATTTTCAGCAGCAACTATAAACGCACGTTACAAACAGCGGCCCCTTTGCAGGCATATTTTAATACCGACGTAAATGTGTATAACGCAGGTGAGCTAAGTGATTTAAAAAATGAGTTACTAAAACTAAAAGGTGTAGTTGTTGTTATTGGGCACAGTAATACAACACCGCAACTAGCCGAGCTACTTTCGAATGAAAAAGTGCCAGCAATGAGTGAAACACAATTTACTCAGTACTTTATATTGAATAAGAAGCCCAGTAGTAATGGTAGTGAATATGATGTAACCCATCATAAAATGAGTTTTTGATTTAAAGCGTTAAATAATAAAAAACCAGCATTAAGCTGGTTTTTTCAATTTAAACGCACTAAATCCTTTAACAGGAATAATTAGTTACGCGGTAAATGTATTTTTTTCTCAACGCTTTGACGATAAAGCACAATAGTGTGACCTATCGTTTGTAGCTTAGTCGCACCAGTTTCACGTACGATTGCTTCAAAAATTAATGCTTTTGTTTCACGATCGTCAGTTGGAACTTTAACTTTGATTAATTCGTGAATTTCTAATGCACTTTGAATTTCTACTACTACGCCTTCGGTTAAACCGTTAGAACCTAGTAAAACTACAGGCTTAAGGCTATGTGCCTGACCTTTTAAAAACTGCTTTTGTTTGTTTGATAATGTCATGTTTATACAAATTTTGCTGAATATGGCTTGAATTAAGGGTATTCTAACGCCATCTAGAGAATATTACTAATTAGTTGCGTGTTAATTTATGACAAATAAAAAACAGTCAGCCAGTTCACAACGATGGCTGAAAGAACATTTTGATGATAAATATGTTCAAGAAGCGCAAAAAAAAGGCTGGCGTTCCCGAGCGGTTTTTAAATTAGATGAAGTACAAAATAGAGATAAAATACTTCGTCCAGGTATGACAGTTGTTGATTTAGGGGCGGCTCCAGGAAGTTGGTCTCAATATTTGGCTGAAAAAGTAGGTGACAAAGGCCAAGTGATCGCGTGTGATATATTACCGATGGATTCACTTGCGGGTGTTGACTTCTTACAAGGTGACTTTCGTGAGGAGGCTGTATTAAATGCGTTGTTAAAACGTATTGATGGTAAAAATGTTGATGTGGTACTCTCTGACATGGCACCAAATATGAGTGGTAATAACTCAGTAGATCAAGCGGGTAGTATGTATTTGGTAGAACTTGCGCTGGATATGTGTAGTCAAGTACTAAAGAAAAATGGCGCATTTATTGTTAAAGTTTTCCAAGGAGAAGGCTTTGATCAATACTTGCAAGATGTACGTAATAGTTTTAAAGCAGTGAAAATACGCAAACCTGATGCCTCACGTGCCCGTTCTCGGGAAGTATATATAGTAGCGACTGGATACAAACTGTAGTACAGTTGCTTGGCGTTTAGTTGAATTTAAATTAATTGGATACAAGAGGTTAACCCCTTGAGCGATATGGCGAAAAATTTAATACTATGGCTGGTGATTGCAGTTGTGCTGATGTCAGTCTTTCAGAGCTTTAATGGCGGCGAGCAAGTTGATCGTCAAACAAGTTACACTCAATTTGTAAAAGATGTCCGCAGTGGCTCTTTACAAGAAGTTATTATCGACCGCGGTACAGGAAATATTACTGGTACTAAGAGCAGTGGTGAGCGTTTTCAAACAACGATGCCAATGTACGATGAAGATTTAATAAATGATTTACTTAAAAATGATGTAAATGTGAAGGGTGTACAACCTGAAGAACAATCATTCTTAGCAAGTATATTTATTTCTTGGTTCCCGATGATACTGCTTATAGGTGTATGGATATTCTTCATGCGTCAAATGCAAGGCGGCGGCGGTAAAGGCGCTATGTCATTTGGTAAGAGTAAAGCTCGCTTAATGAGTGAAGATCAAATTAAAACAACGTTTGCTGATGTTGCAGGTTGTGATGAAGCGAAAGAAGATGTTACTGAGCTGGTAGACTTTTTACGAGATCCTTCTAAGTTTCAAAAACTTGGCGGTAGTATTCCTAAAGGTGTACTAATGGTTGGTCCTCCAGGTACCGGTAAAACGTTACTTGCAAAGGCTGTTGCTGGTGAAGCTAAAGTGCCATTCTTTACAATTTCTGGTTCAGATTTTGTTGAAATGTTTGTGGGTGTTGGTGCGTCACGTGTACGTGACATGTTTGAGCAAGCTAAAAAAGCGGCGCCTTGTATTATCTTTATAGATGAGATTGACGCTGTTGGTCGTAAACGTGGTGCTGGTATGGGCGGCGGTAACGATGAACGTGAGCAAACACTTAACCAAATGCTAGTAGAAATGGATGGCTTTGGTGGTAACGAAGGTATTATCGTTATCGCAGCAACTAACCGACCAGATGTATTAGACCCTGCATTACTTCGTCCAGGTCGTTTTGACCGTCAAGTTGAAGTAGGTTTACCTGATATTCGTGGTCGTGAGCAAATACTTAAAGTACACATGCGTAAAGTGCCATTAGGCGATAACGTAGAAGCGGCTCTTATAGCACGTGGTACTCCAGGTTTCTCTGGCGCGGATTTAGCAAACTTAGTAAACGAAGCTGCACTTTATGCAGCGCGTGGTAATAAACGTGTTGTAAGTATGGCTGAATTTGACGCTGCTAAAGATAAAATCATGATGGGCGCAGAGCGCAAGACCATGGTGATGAGCGAGCAAGAAAAAGCAATGACAGCGTACCATGAAGCTGGCCATGCAATTGTTGGTCGTATGGTGCCAGAACATGATCCAGTTTATAAAGTATCTATTATTCCACGTGGCCGTGCGCTGGGTGTAACAATGTACTTGCCTGAACAAGATCGTGTTAGCCATTCAAAAGAGCTTTTAGAATCAATGATTTCTAGCCTTTATGGTGGCCGTATTGCTGAAGCGCTTATTTACGGCGCAGATAAAGTAACAACGGGTGCAAGTAATGACATTGAACGAGCTACAGATATAGCGCGTAAAATGGTTACACATTGGGGTTTAAGTGAAAAACTAGGTCCGTTACTTTATGCTGAAGATCAGAACGAAATGTATATGGGTGGTGGCGGTAGTCGTTCATCTAGCATGTCGGACGACACGGCAAAAGTAATTGATGCAGAGGTTCGATTACTTTCAGATCGTAACTATCAAAGAGCAGAAGAAATATTAAAAGAAAATATTGATATTCTTCACTCAATGAAAGATGCGTTAATGAAATACGAAACTATTGATGCTAAGCAAATTGATGATTTAATGGCACGCCAACCAGTACGTGAACCGCGTGATGCACATGACCGTCATGAAGCTAAACCGGTAAAAGCGGAAGAACCTCAAGAACCAGTTGCTGATGAAAGTCAAAAGACTGATGATTCATCAAAAAAAGATGAAACAAACCTTGATGATAAAGCTGAATAATCGTTAAAATAGTAATGAAAGCCCCGAACTTCGGGGCTTTTTTGTATCAGCTATTTAGAAAAAGAATAAAGGTTGGCAATGACTAACATATTAAAGCTTCCGAGAGGGCGTACGCTTAATCTTGAAAAGCCCGTTATTATGGGAATATTAAATGTAACGCCGGATTCATTTTCTGATGGTGGGCAGTTTTTAGATCCCAAAATAGCGCTAAAACGCGCAATGCAATTATTAGATGACGGTGCGACAATTTTAGATATAGGGGGAGAATCTACTCGCCCAGGCGCGCCAGATGTTAGCTTAGAAGATGAACTTGCTCGAGTAATCCCCGCTATTAAAGCGATACGTCAGCACAGTGATTGCGTTATTTCAATTGATACTAGTAAAGCGCAAGTAATGGAACAAGCAATACTTGCAGGGGCAGATATAGTCAATGATGTTAGAGCTTTGCAAGAAATAGACGCCTTAGAAACGGTTGCGCAGTATGAAGATGTAGCAATTTGTTTAATGCATATGCAAGGGCAGCCCCGGAGCATGCAATCGTCACCTCATTACGATAATTTGTTTGCAGATATAAGTATGTTTTTTAGTGAACGTATTAAAGCATGTGAAACAGCTGGGATTAAGTTTGAACGACTTATTCTAGACCCAGGTTTTGGATTTGGAAAAACGCTTAGTCATAACTATCAAATATTGGCTAAGTTTGATGATTTTAATAAATTAGGTTTGCCATTATTGGCCGGATTATCTCGTAAATCGATGATAGGTAATTTATTAAACAGAAATACAAATGAACGGTTAGCGGGCAGCTTAGCGGGTGCGTTAATCGCAGCGCAAAATGGCGCAAAAATTATTCGTGTACATGACGTAAAAGAAACCGCAGATGTACTTGGTGTATATCAAGCCTGCGAACAAGGAATTTCACAATGAAAGAAAGAAAATATTTTGGCACCGATGGCGTGCGTGGACTTGTAGGCGCTGCTCCAATAAACCCTGAATTTGCAATGAAGCTAGGCTGGGCTGCTGGGCGTGTATTATCGCAAAGTGGTACTAAAAAAGTAATTATTGGTAAAGATACGCGTATTTCGGGCTATATGCTTGAAACCGCACTTGAGGCTGGTTTAATTGCTGCTGGTATTGATGTTGTACTATTGGGTCCTATGCCTACACCGGCCGTTGCTTATTTAGCGCAAACATTTCGTGCTGAGGCAGGTATTGTAATTAGTGCCTCACATAATCCGTATTACGATAACGGTATTAAGTTTTTCAATGGTCAAGGCTTAAAGCTTGATGATGCAGTAGAACTTGAAATTGAAGCGATGCTTGATGAGCAAATGACATGTGTTGCTTCAGATAAATTGGGCAAAGCATCGCGTTTAGTCAGTGCGGATGGCCGCTATATAGAGTTTTGTAAGAGCCAGTTCCCGCAAGGCCTGTCTTTAGAAGGTCTTAAAATTGTTGTCGATTGCGCAAATGGCGCAACTTATCACATTGCACCTTCTGTTATGCGTGAACTTGGCGCAGAAGTAATAACACATGCGTGTGAGCCTAACGGCGTTAATATCAACCATGAATGTGGCGCTACTCACGTAGATACCCTTAAACGTAAAGTGCTTGAACTTAAAGCCGACGTAGGTATTGCATACGATGGTGATGGTGACCGCGTGATGATGGTTGATCATAATGGCCGTGTTTTTGATGGTGATGATCTGGTTTATATTATTGCTTGCCAAGCAGCCCAAGATGATAATTTGGGTGGTGGTGTAGTTGGTACTGTTATGTCTAACATGGGCCTTGAAAACGCTTTAAAAGCAAAAGGTATCGAGTTTGCTCGCAGTAAAGTAGGGGACCGCTATGTTATGGAATTACTACAGCAAAAAGGCTGGAAAATTGGCGGTGAAAGCTCAGGGCATGTACTAAACCTAGATTTAATTAGTACGGGTGATGGTATTATTTCAAGCTTACAAGTACTTGCTGCTATGGTTGCACAAAATCGCACATTGCAAGACTTAGGTGCTGGTTTTACCAAGTATCCAATGAAGATGATTAACGTGCGTTATACAGCTGGAACTGACCCGACAAAAGCACCAGAAGTGCTTTCAGCTGTAGCAGAAGTAGAGCTTGCTTTAGGCGATAAAGGCCGTGTTTTACTGCGCAAATCAGGCACTGAACCTGTGGTTCGTGTTATGGTTGAAGCCGAGCAAGAAAAGATTGTAATAGACAGCGCTCAAAAAATTGCAGCTGTTGTAGAATCTATGAGCAAACAAACTGATTAATAACAATAATCTCTTGTAAATTTGGGCGAGAAAAGTTAATATCTCGCCCGCTTTCTAATGTGGAGTGGATAATGGCAATACGCAAGGCGATGGTCGCAGGCAACTGGAAAATGAATGGCTCTTTAGAGTTAGTTAAACAAATGTCTGACGCTATTAACGATGTAAAATCACAAGAGATGGACATTGTTTTATTTCCTCCATTCCCACTTGTACCAGCAATGGTAGCTAGCGGTGTTTCTACAGGAGCTCAAACTGTTTCTGAAAATACACCTGGCGCATTTACTGGTGAAGTTGATGCGCAGCTTATAAAAGATTTAGGTGCAACTTACGTACTCGTTGGTCATTCTGAACGCCGCAGTATTTATAACGAAAGTAATGCAACAGTCGCTGAAAAGTTTGCTAGAGCACAGCAAGTTGGGTTAACACCAATATTATGTGTAGGCGAGAGCGAAAGTGAGCAAGAAAACGGCCAAACCGAACAAGTAGTTGCTGCACAAATTGATGCAGTAATAGAGAAATTAGGTGTAGCAGCACTGAAAGATTCTGTGATAGCATACGAGCCCGTTTGGGCCATAGGCACAGGTAAGACTGCATCGCCAGAGCAGGCACAAACTGTTCATAAATTTATCCGTGACAAAATTGCATCACTTGATAGCAATTTAGCACAAGGGCTTACCATCTTATATGGTGGTAGCGTTAATGAAAAAAATAGCGAATTATTATTTGCACAAACAGATATAGATGGCGGCTTAATTGGCGGCGCAAGTCTAAAAGCAGAATCTTTTACTGCAATCTGTAACAGTGCAAAAGGGACTGTATAAGATGTACGAAATTTTATTAGTAGTTTATTTAGTTGTGGCTTTGGCTCTAGTTGGAATGGTTTTAATTCAACAAGGTAAAGGCGCAGATATGGGTTCTTCATTTGGCGCTGGTGCATCAGGCACAGTTTTTGGTTCGTCAGGTGCAGGTAACTTTATGACAAAAACAACCACAAGCTTAGCAACGGTATTTTTTGTATTAAGCATTGTGTTAGGAAACCTAACTGCTGGTCAAATTAAAAAGACTGACGAATGGGAAAACCTAGAAGCAGCTCCAGCAGTAGAAACAGTAGTTCCTGTTGAAGAAGATGTTCCAGTAACATCTACTAAAGAGCAAAGCTCTGACGTACCAAACTAATTTAGCGTAAAGCTATCTTTAAACGATTTATAGTCCTCAAATAAATCACATGTTTAACAATTAAGCGAAAGCTTAAAAAATGCGGATGTGGTGGAATTGGTAGACACGCCACCTTGAGGGGGTGGTGCTTTAGGGCATGGGGGTTCAAGTCCCCCCATCCGCACCAAATTTAGAAACCAGTAGCAGTGATGTTACTGGTTTTTTTGTATCTGTAATTTATTGTGATTGTTTTATGAGCGATGTGTGTTTATTGTTAAATAATTCTTCTATTTGTTAGAAAAAACTAGAAATATTACAAATTTAGCTCACACTTATAGATATCAAGCCGATAATAGATATAGACAATAAAATAAGGTAGCACAGTATGGCTTCAGGCTTCTCTTTTCAAAACCTAAGCATAACAAAAAAAATACATGCAATAACATGCATTGCGGTAGTGGCTTTCATAGTGATCGTATTGATAAACTATTTAGCTATGAATGATAATAAGGTTTCTCTCGATGAAATGAGTAACTCATCGTATAAGGTTGTAAAAATAACGTCGCAAAACGTAGGGCTTTTAGAAAAACTTGATGAACTTTATACCCAAGCGGTTACGTTTGGTGAGCAAGATCTTATAGTTAAAGCAGACGAGGTATATCAAACTTTAGAGTCTAATATTACCTTAATAACGCAACTTAATAACTCCTACATTAATAACGATATTATTAATGAGTTGTCAGATTATGAAAAAATATCCTCAAGTATTGCTACAGGTATGGTTAACGGTACTGCTGATTTTAGTAAGATTCAGCAACAAGCGCAGCTTAAAACAAGTTTATATGGATCTGTCTTAGAAAGTTTTAAAGGCGCTCAACAAAAAGCGGATAATCGTTTTTTTGAACTGGTTGCCAACACTAAAGCGCGCTCTGATGAAGCATTAACTCTAATGTTAGCTGTATCCATTATTTCATTAATTTTATTATTGTTTATGGCTATTTGGATTGCTAAGAATATAGGTTCATCTGCGAGTGATGCAGCTAACAACCTTAGTTTATTAGCAAGCGGCAATGGTTCTTTAAGCACACAGCTATCTGTTAACTCAGAAGACGAAATTGGCCAAGTCTCTATTAATTTTAACGCATTTATTTCCTTACTAAGAGAAACAGTTCTTGAAGTTATTGCTGTATGTGAGCCTTTAATGGAAAACTCAACACGATTAGTTCAAGGTATGGAACAAGCTGAGCGTGCTACAACAAAGCAAACCACTGATGCTGAAATTGTTAAGCAATCTATGGAAGAAATGAAACAGAGTGTTGGTGATATATCAGAATCTGCAGCTAACGCTTCTCACGCTGCTGAAACGGCCGAGAAAGAAGTTGAACAAAGTCGTACACAAGTACAGATGTCAGTTACCGCTTCTCGTACGCTCAGTGATGAAATTAATCGAGCTGCAGGGACTATTAATAAGCTTGCGGACGATACAAAAAATGTATCGCAGATTTTGAATGTAATTACGTCTATTGCAGATCAGACAAACTTACTTGCTCTTAATGCTGCTATTGAAGCTGCACGAGCAGGTGAACATGGAAGAGGCTTTGCTGTAGTGGCAGATGAGGTTCGTGAACTGGCTTCTCGCACTGCACATTCTACTAATGAAATACGTGAACTATTGGGATCATTAACGACTGCCGCAAATGAATCTGTAGCTGCTATGACTTCAGCACGTGATATGGCAACAGATAATGCTACAGCCGCAGAAAAAACAGGTATTTCAATAGAGAAAATCGCAGAGCAAATGTTAGAAATTAATGGTATGAATTCGCAAATAGCAGCAGCGACTGAGGAACAAACATCCGTTGCAGCTATGGTAGTAGATAATGTGTCAAATATGCATGTATCGTTCGAAGATACTATGGACTCACTACTTGCTGTACGCGACGTAGCCAAAAACCTACATTACCTATCTGATAACCTATTAGATGCAACCGCTAAGTTTAGAATCGAGTAAAGCTTAGTACTGAGTCAGTATAAAAATCTACCCTAGGGTTGATGCCAGTTAGTTAACCGCTGACTGGCTTTTTTGTTTGGATATCTGGTTTGACATACCTAGTATATGTCCACTCCCGCTTTATTAGTAATATGTGATGCTCTACTTTAGCTTACTATTGCTCTATTTATTTAGGGATACTCCCTGAGTTCACAATAAACATAGTCTGAATTAAGTTAATAATATTAATTGCACACGTCGTAACACTCAGTTGACAGAAGTCTTCTGAATTGGGTGCGTAGCTATTGGCTAGAGAAAGTGTTGTAGTGGGTTGCAAAAAAAAGGCCTCTGAATAAATTCAGAAGCCTTCATAAACGAACCAGAAGGCCGGTTTATCGATTGGTTAAATATTTCTCAACCTATCTGTATTAACCTCTGGGTGGTTTTTATATCAATTTCACTGCTAAAAGGTCGCAATTACTTTTACTTTATCGGTCACTTTAGCACTATCAACATAGCCAATTGCATTTCCATTAGCTGCAACAAAATCAATAACAGCTTGGTCAGTTGTTAGTTTTTCAGGCGGGGTACCTTTACCTGTAAATACAAGCTTTGACCAATATGCATTTAACTGACTGCTAGACTTACCCACTACTTTGTCGTTAAATTCATCAGCTACAGATGTACCGTCTTGATTTATAGGATTAACTTTATCGCCATTACTAAATGACTTACTTTTTCCCAGATAAATCTTTTTTATTGTGTCAGCATCTACAGAGCTAGCATTGCTTGGATTAATAATCACAGCAACTTCTGCAAATACATTAATTGAGCACAATGAAAGTGCACTTACTAAAATTAATTTTTTCATCATAAGCTCCAATTAAAAGACAAGATCTACACCGACAGCTACAACATCCGTCTCTGTATCAGTTATGTCATCTTCAAAACGACTAAAGTCGATCTTGAAAGCAGCGGAAGGATGAAAATCATAACGTGCACCAATTGTGTATACGTTACTTTGTGCACGAAGACCTTCAAGAGCACCATTTACAGCTGAATTTAAGGTTGGTATTGACTCAATGGTATTAAAACGTGATGAGTCATGTTTGTCATCATTGTCTTCATAAGTAAAATGAACAATTACACTGTCAATACGGTAACCAACTGATGCGTAATACTGTGACTGTTCTGGTAGTATACTGTCTTCAACCTCAAATTGCGTATATTCGGCATCAAACAAAAAGTTTTCATAATCAATAGAAAAACCAACGCCAACGAAGCTCGTTTTATCTTCTTCAGTGATTAGGTCATTCGCAGTATTAGTTAAGCCACTATCAGACAATACACTTACGAGACCAATTAGGCCGCTATCCTCTGATGAAATGCTAGTGTCGGCCACAATGTATGCAGCTCGCGCACTGAACCAGTCGTATGATAGACTCCAGTTTATACCGCCTAAATTATTTAATTCAGCAGGTAATTCTGTTCCAAATACGTCAATATCACCATCGAATGCACCATAAAAGCCTTGAAGCGTAGAATCCCAATCACCCAATTGAGAGCTGTAAACTACACTAACGCCTTCATAAGTTGAAAATGGGATACCGTATACTGATTTTGGCGGACGTACCCAGCGATAAGCATAACCTACATCCAAGAAATCAGAATACTTGTAAAAAGGAACACGCATTTTACCAGCGCTAAATTGCAGTTCATCGCTGTATTCATAAGTAACGTATGCCCATTCGAATGTAGCGTCAAAGTCATCCTCTCCACGCGCAATAATTTGAGCCGTAGCTGTTAGCTTTTCATGTAGGTCTGCAGATAATTGTAAAGCGAATTTACTCTCATTTTTAAAAGAGATATCGTCATCATAGCCGTACAAAGTACTGTCACTATCCAGACTTTTACCACCGACAATTGATGCAAAACCATTAATTCTTACCTCAGCACTAGCATAGCTAGATGCTAAAACTGCACATACAGCCACTGCTACAGATAGCTTTTTCATATGTTGTTCCTATTTGTTATTTAAATGTTGATTTCTTTATTAGTATAAGTGCATAACGAGTATTTATCTAATAAACAGAATGGTTTAAGGTTTTTATTTAATTTTTAGTCAATATTATTTTGTTTTTTAAATTAATCAGGTGCGAATGTTTGTGTTTAAAAATGTTTAGCCCTGTCTTCGGGTACAAAAATATGCCTCCTGTAACTTATTTTTATAATTTTATCTGTAAGCCATCAGAGCTGTATTTACTGCTACATAAAGTTGCTATTACTTAACTCTATGTATTTCACATAAGTTACTTGGTTTAAATGTTTATATTTTATGTAAATATATAGTCGAAATTATTAATAAGTAAAGTTAGCTATAAGCAAATAGCAACTTTCTAAACGGAAGTTTTATTATAGGATTAAATTTTTTTTAGCGAGATTGTCCAAAGGAAATAGCGCTCATGAAGAAGCTAACTTGTTTTTTATTATGCTGCTTTGCAATGAATGCATACGGTTACGATGAAGTAAGTCTTTTGATAGATTATATCTCGCTATTTAGCGTCTCCATTACACAAAATAATACTTTGCAGTACTTTCAGATGACCTCGTGAGTATAAAACTAGTGATTAATTGTAATTCACCTATGGAGAGTCAAGCATTCTGAAAGTGGTGGCCTTCGTTATCAGTAATTACTACTCTAGGGCCTGGTCCATTATTTGCTGGAGATCTGAAAGTTTGTGGTGCCGGGCCACTGCTTTATACAATAAGTAATATCAATACCTTGTAATTATTTCAGGTATTAATAAATAGTAAGGAGAAAAGTATAATTTTTATTTGCAGTATTAAGTTCGAAATAGTGGATTTTTGATATTGACTCGACATGAAAGGCACTTCCAGAGTGCTGTTTAAGAAAAGAAAGTTGCTGGTTGTATAGGGTATTTAAGTGGGCCCAACTTTGACTTTATGCTTTCAGTTGAAATAATAATTCAGAGTCAAAGTCGAGTAGATACAATAAGGTTTCAAATAAGCTCGCTTAACTATTGATCTTATTTAAGTTTTTTTGACACCAAAGTAATGCTTGTTGCTTATTTTTTACAGCAATTTTTTGGTAAACCTTGTGTAGGTGGACGCGAACAGTAGCTTCACTTATAAATAAAGTGTCGGCAATTGCACTTGAATGTAAGCCAGAAAATAATAAGTTTAATACTTTCATTTCCTTGCAGGTTAAGTTGTTTGATTGCAGAGTAGTTTGTTGTTCACTCGCTAGCATTTGCCTCATCCAATCATCGGTTACTGCACGAGGGAACCATAACTTTCCTTGTTCAATGGCTTCTAATCCTTGTTGAAGTAGTACTTCGTCAGTACCTTCGTAAAACAATCCTTTTAAATTTGGCCACTCTTTTAATGCTAGTACATCGCAGTCTTTTGGGACATCAAAAATTACCAGTCCTTGGTGACCATTTTTTAGCATGAATTGATTAATAAGTTCATAATTGGTAATGACGTTTAAAGCTTGATAATTAACAAGTAAAACGTTGAAGTCAGCTGCAACACAAAAAAGTGAAGTGTAATTTGGATTTGTGAAGCATTTGAGGCTTTTATCAGCTGTGTTTTCAATATTCATAATATTCTATCCATAGACTACATTTTAGTACTATATTCTTATTTTTAGTTAATTTCAATGATAGGGGAATGTGTTGTAGCTCTTTTTTTATACACTAAAGTACATGTGTAAAGTACGTTTTATGTGCTTTTTAAAATTGTATTTATGCGGTTTTTTGTTTTAAAACAGCTTTTTAGTGAGGTTGATATTAATGTTCTTTATTTATGATAATCCATCTAAAGCTAACAATGCTTAAGTCGCTTTTATTCTTTATACATTTATTTAAATAATTTATACATTTCTTCACAATTCTGTCATATAATGCCCATCCAGAGGAAAGATGCATTACGCATCTTTTTTTATGCCTGAAATTTATACTCTTAAGTATAAATGCATAACTAAATCACACGGTATCCTTTGGAGAATATTTTGAAATTACGTAACCTCTCACAATTAAGTCTAGCAATTTTTGCTGCACTCACTACCTCTGTAAACGCCGAAGAAACTAAAACAACAGCTAAACAAGATGCTTTTGAAAAGATAGAAGTAACAGCTCGTAAACGTACAGAGAGCCTGTTTGAATCTCCAACCGCTATCACTTCAATTGGCGCTAACCTAATTGATAAAGCCAATATGAGTAACCTAGAAGATATTGGTAAATATGTTCCAAATTTAAATATTACCCGCTATGGCGTAGGCAATTCTGCGCATGCGTCTGTATTTATCCGTGGTATAGGTTTGCAAGATCACATAATAACTACCGATCCGGGTGTGGGTGTGTATCTTGATGGTGTGTACTTAGGTCGTCAAATGGGTTCTAACTTATCATTACCTAATGTTGAGCGTGTTGAAGTGCTTCGTGGCCCACAAGGTACTTTATATGGCCGTAATACATTAGGTGGCGCTGTAAATGTAATTACAAAGCAACCTGGTGATGAAGGTATTGTTACTACTACAGCTAAGCTGGGAAGTCGTGGACGTATTGCCGGTGATGTTTATTTTAATAACTCACTAACAGATGATGTAAGTATGTCTGCAAGTGCATCGTATAAAACACGTGATGGTGTGGGCGAAGCTGTTAATTTAGCAAACCCAGAAAAAGAAATTGGTGAAGAAGAAGAATTTAGTGGTCGTGTTGCACTTAAATGGCAAGCAAATACCGACTTAGCATTCACTTTTTCTTTAGATGGTGTTGATAACGAATCTGGCCAATCGCCTTATACTATTGAATTGACAGACCCACTAGACTCAAATGATGTGTTTAATGGCGACTTCCCATTATTGACTCAAGATTTAATTCCATCAGACCCTGATGATTTAGGCACAACTGTTGCGGGTATTGAATCTACCTCTTACTCAGGTTGGGGCACATCGTTTTCAGCCGACTGGGCAATTAACGATACTTATACCACTAAGTTTATCTCAAGCTACCGTACATCTGAGTATGAAGGTGGCCTAGATGATGATGCATCACCTTTAAACTTGTCTGAGTTTCCAGAGGAGGGCGGTGCTGATCAGTACTCATTTGAAGTTCAGCTAAATGCAACATTCGATAATATGGACTTTGTATCTGGTCTTTACTTTTTTAATGAAGATGGCTTTACACGTTCAGGCCCGTTTGTATTTAGCCCATTTAATACACCTAATGGCTTGTTGAATGATGGTGTAACAGAATCATTTGGCGGTTACGGCGAATTTGAAATTAACCAAGAAACTAATTCGTATGCAGCATATATAAATGCCAGCTACGATTTAACTGACGATTTAACGGTTGGTGGTGGCCTTCGTTATTCAAAAGATAAGAAAGATGCAAATGCTATATTCCCATCATTTCCAACTCGTAAATATGTAAGTGCAGATTTTGATGCAGTTACGTGGGATGTAAATGCATCTTATCAGCTTAGCAATAATATGAATGTTTATGGCCAGATTCAAAAAGGCTATCAAACAGGTGGTTTTCCACCGCGTCCATTTGGTGGACCAGATCAATTTGTATCGTTTGACGAAACAAAAGCGATTAACTACGAAATGGGCTTAAAAGGCCAAGTACACGAAAATGTATCTATGATGCTTGCGGTATTTGTGACTGATTACACCGATTTAGCATTGCCGTTTTCAGATCCAACAGCGGGTGGTGGCTTTGTAACAATTGTAGAAAATGCGGGTCAATCTACAGCGCAAGGTATTGAGCTTGAAACAACCGTTGCTATTACCGATGACTTTACTATTCGTAGTGCAGTTGGTTATTTAGATTCTGAAATAACAGAAGTGGCTGAGGGTGTACAAGGCATAGGTAAAGGCGATTCACCAGCACTGACGCCACGCTGGACTGTCATGGTTGCACCTTCTTACTTTATGGATTTAGAGAGTGGCGCAACACTTGCGTTTAATGCTAATTATTCGTATCGCAGTGAAATGCAAGGTCAATCAGTTTACAACCAAAGTGAGACCATTGATTCTCGTGAACTAGTTGGTTTTAATATTTCGTACACTAATCCATATGGCGATATGGAAGTTACACTGTATGGTGAAAACGTTCTAAACGAAGTTTACGATGTTGGTCGCCTACAACAATCAGGTTTTGTTGGTGTAATGCGTAGTAATGACCGCAGTGAATTTGGTTTGAAACTCAAAAAAGATTTTGAGCTATAAACTAAAATAAAGTAAATAAAATTCAATGTAATTGACGTTTATTTTTCATAATAAAGGCCGAATCATGCTGTGATTCGGCCTTTATATATTCAATAGTAAAATTATTATCCGCATAATTTAAATCCCTAATTTAAATTGCTGATTTAAAACAATCAACATAACCACTTTTAAGTATTTGTATCAGCTAAAATGCGCCTTTTTAGTTTGTGTAAAGGCTTGGTTGTTCGTTACAATGGCGCCACTTAATTGCCAAACGGACTCAGTGATGAAAATTCTTGCCGATCAAAATATGCCTTTAGTTGAGCAGTACTTTGCAGACTTTGGTGAGGTTGAGCGTTTTGATGGTCGTAAATTAACGCCTGAACAATTAATAAATGTAGATGTACTCCTTACTCGTTCAGTGACTAATGTTAATCATGAACTATTGGCACAAGCTAACAAGCTGAGCTTTGTGGGCACTGCCACAATTGGCATTGACCATATTGATACGCAATTACTACATGACAGAAATATTGCTTTTACCAGTGCTCCTGGTTGTAATGCCGTTGCTGTAGCTGAATATGTAATTAGTAGTTTATTTGCATTAAGCCAAGAAAATGCGCGCCCATTGTGTGGTCAAACAATTGGTATTGTAGGAATGGGTAACATTGGCACGTGTTTGTCGCAAAAATTAAAAGCATTAAATGTCGACTTACTGTTATGCGATCCAATTAAGCACGAACAGGGCTTACTACAAGAGCATGTAGCGCTTGATGAGTTATTAGCGCAATCAGATGTTGTTACTTTTCATGTTCCACTTATTAAAAGTGGCGAGCACAAAACGCTGCAAATGATGAATAAAGAGCGATTAAAAGCACTTAAGCCAGGAACCACGCTAATTAATGCAAGCCGAGGCGACGTAATTGATAATCAAGCATTGCTTGAGGTAATGGAAGCTGGGGCTGATTTAGATATAGTACTTGATGTATGGGAAAAAGAGCCCAATATTCTAACTGAATTACTAGAGCATGTGCGTTATGCCAGTGTGCATATCGCAGGGCATACACTTGAGGGGAAAGCACGAGGTACACAAATGTTGTATCAAAAATTGTGTGACCTAAAAGGTGTAGAGGTGAGTAAATCGTTGGATGATTTTTTACCAATACCTGCTATTACACATGCAACTGTTACGCAAAGCCTTAGCGAGCAAGATATTGCCCGTTTGGTGCATTTAATTTATGACGTACGCCGCGATGACGGAATTTTACTTCGTCATTTAGAAGGTGAGGGCTTTGATAGTTTACGTAAAAACTATCCGGTAAGGCGAGAATTTAGCACCTTATTCCTACAAGGTGATAGCCCACAACTAGCAGCACTTAGTCAACTTGGCTTTAGCATAGCTAAATAATTATTTAACTAACGATGTTGTTTTAATGTCGTTTATAGAGGAAGAAATATGTCGCAAAAATATAACGTTGCCGTACTTGGCGCTACTGGTTTAGTAGGCCGTCAAATCATTGAAACGCTAGCAGATCGTAAGTTTCCTGTAGATCAGCTTTTTTTACTTGCGAGCAGCCGCAGCGCAGGTGAAGACATAAAGTTTCGTGGTGAGACCATTGAAGTACTTGACGTTGAAGGCTTTGATTTTAGCCAAGCGCATATAGGTTTGTTTTCTGCTGGTGGTAGTGTATCTGAAAAATATGCTCCTATTGCTGCTGATGCCGGCTGTATTGTAATCGATAATACATCGCACTTTAGAAATGATTTTGAAATCCCACTAGTGGTGCCAGAAGTTAATGCTTCAAGTCTAGCTGATTTTAGGAATCGTAATATTATTGCTAACCCTAACTGTTCAACTATTCAGATGATGTTAGCACTTAAACCAATTTATGATGCTTACGGAATAGACCGTATTAACGTATCTACTTACCAAGCTGTATCGGGCGCAGGTAAAGAAGCGGTTGATGAACTTGCAAAGCAAACAGCTAACTTGATGAATGCACGCCCTATGGATAATAAAGTATTTCCAAAGCAAATTGCATTTAACGTTATTCCTCAAATTGATAGCTTTGAGGATAATGGCTATACACGCGAAGAAATGAAAATGGTAAATGAAACTCATAAAATTTTGGGTGATACCACTATTGCAGTAAATCCTACATGTGTACGTGTTCCCGTGTTTTTTGGTCACTCAGAATCAATTAATATTGAAACGCGCATGCCTTATGACTTTGAACACGTTAAGCAACTTTTAAAAGACGCGCCTGGTGTCGAGCTAATTGATGATGAAGGTGATTACCCTACAGCAGTGTCTGACGCTAGTGGTAACGATACTGTTTATATAGGCCGATTACGTGCTGATATTTCTCATCCTCATGGATTAAACATGTGGGTTGTAAGTGATAACACTCGCAAAGGTGCTGCAACTAACAGTATTCAAATTGCAGAAGAGCTTATTGCTAATTACATGTAATAGTTAATAGCGCTGAACACACTTTCGAAGCGGTAAACATTATTTGTTTGCCGCTTTTTGTTTATAGAGCTTGTCAGTTTTTTGCCGTTTATTTTTAAAAGTATAAAAACTGATTGATAACACTCAATAAATTAATATTTATAAAGATGTTTTAAGGCATTTATTTTCAAGGTGTTGCGATGGATATTAAGCCTTAACTGGTTTATAGTTTGTAATTGGAATAGAGCTTGCAATAAAAATAGATTGTAATAATAAATGCGAATCAGTCATTTGGCTGATAACAGCAATAATCAACAATATTTATGCACTTAAGCTTTAAGTGTTTTGTTAATATTTAAATATTAAAGGATCAGCATGCGCGGTTTAGTTACACTTATTATATTAGCGTCTGCATTGATAGTAACGCCAGTTTACTCTCAAGACAGTACCCAATTAAAGGGGCCTAAAGGCGTTGACTATGGTGCGCAAGGGCGATCTATTGGGCCAATTAAACCAACAGATACACTTTGGCGTATAGCGGCTAAAGTGCGCCCAGATAACTCCGTCAGCATTTATCAAGTTATGCAGGCCTTGTATAACAAAAACCCCAACTCTTTTTTAGAACAAAATCTTAATCATATTCAAAATGGTGCCTATTTAAAAATCCCTACTTTAGCCGAAATAAAAGGTGTAAATACACAGCTTGCAAAACAACGCTCAGAGCAAGATGATGCATTATGGGAAAAGAAAAAAAATGGCACACTTACGCAAAGCGAAATTACCTCAGCACAAACAAAAGTAACCCAAGCTCGTAAAGTCGACGTAGACGATGCCAAAAAAGAGATACAGAAAGAATTAAATGAAATAAAAACAGAGCAAAGTACTAAGCTGGTTGAGTTACAACAACAATTTAAAAATTCTGTAAGCAATGTAGAAGAAATTTTAGTTGAGAATAATAATCTTAAAAAACAATTATCAGGTATTTCAAACGAACTCGAAAACTTACGCTTGCAGTTAGGGCAAGACAGTGAAATTCAAAATCAATTAAAAGAACTAATTGTTAAGCAAAACGAGATTATTGCACAACAAAAAAAACAAGAGATAGTACCAAAAGAATCGTTTGATTTAAGCTCATTATTTTCAAATCCGATAGTGCTGGGTTTATTAATGTTTATTCCTGGGCTACTGATTATTTTTGCAATTGTTATGTTTTTACGCAAACGAGCAAGTAATCAAGAAGAGCCACAAAACGATGATGACTTTTTACCACAAACCCCAATTTACACTGGCGATGATGATTTAGGTCCAAGTTTAAATGACGATCCAATTGTACCCGACCCTTTAGATGACTTGAGTGTTCAACTTGATGATAATCTTGAAAATGGTATGTTGCCTGATGATGATTTAGATGACGGCCTAGATGATTTTTCAGGTGGTGAGAATTTACTCGATCAGGATGAGCTTGAAAGTCTACTAAGTGATGACATTGTTTTTGATGATGAAAATACCGATGACGATGATGAACTCGATATTTTTATGCAGCAAGGGTTTGATCAACCTTCAGATGAAAACGCTGAAGATATTGATTTAGACTTATCTGATGACTCAATAAACAATGATGAAATTCTAACTAATGACGATTTAGATAGCTTGTTTGATGAAGACGATAGTCTACCTGAGTTTGATGCACCGCAAACAAGCGAAGCTTTAGAGGATGATAGCTTAGAGTCTCATGATGAAATGGCGGCTTTAAGTGAGGAGCTTGCAGATGATGATAATTTTGATATAGATGAATTATTAGATCAAACATCAACAGAATTAGATACCTCAAATAACACTTCAGCTGAACTTGATACAAGCGACGACTTTGATTTAGACGATATAGATAGCTTAATTGATGAAGCGAATGACCCAAAAAGTGATGTGGTAGATGACTCAATTGATGCAGAGTTACTCGACGAAGATGAACTTCTAGAAGAAAGCGACGATTTTGATTTAGATGACATAGATAGCTTAATTGATGAAGCAGCGGTTGACACTGCAGATGATTCATTAGTTGAGGAAAGCGACGATTTTGATTTAGATGACATAGATAGCTTAATTGATGAAGCAGCGGTTGACACTGCAGATGATTCATTAGTTGAGGAAAGTGATGACTTTGATTTAGACGACATAGATAACCTAATTGATGAGGCAGCAGTTGATACTGCAAATGATTCATTAGTTGAGGAAAGTGACGACTTTGATTTAGACGACATAGATAGCTTAATTGATGAGGCAGCGGTTGATACTGCAAATGATTCATTAGTTGAGGAAAGTGACGACTTTGATTTAGACGACATAGATAACCTAATTGATGAGGCAGCAGTTGATACTGCAAATGATTCATTAGTTGAGGAAAGTGACGACTTTGATTTAGACGACATAGATAGCTTAATTGATGAGGCAGCGGTTGATACTGCAGATAAATCATTAGTTGAGGAAAGTAACGACTTTGATTTAGACGACATAGATAACCTAATTGATGATGAACTAAAAAATTCAGATGTAAGAGATTCAGAACTTGATAATGCATTAGCAGACTCAGTTGAGGATTTAGCAGATGCTCAAGAAGAATTAAATGTCGATGATATTGAGTCGCTTGCTTCATCATTAAATGAAGAGCCTGAACTTACAGAAGAGCCAGAGCTTGAAGAAGAGCCAGAGCTTGAAGAAGAACCAGAGCTTGTAGAAGAGCCAGAGCTTGAAGAAGAACCAGAACTTGTAGAAGAGCCAGAGCTTGAAGAAGAGCCTAAGCTTGAAGAAGAGCCCGAGCTTGAAGAAGAGCCTGAGCTTGAAGAAGAGCCTGAGCTTGAAGAAGAGCCTGAGCTTGAAGAAGAGCCTGAGCTTGAAGAAGAACCTGAACTTGAAGAAGAGCCAGAGCTTTACGATGAGCCAGAACTTGAAGAAGAGCCTAAGCTTGAAGAAGAGCCTAAGCTTGAAGAAGAGCCAGAACTTGAAGAAGAACCAGAGCTTTACGATGAGCCAGAGCTTGAAGAAGAGCCAGAGCTTGAAGAAGAGCCAGAGCTTGAAGAAGAGCCAGAGCTTGAAGAAGAACCAGAACTTGTAGAAGAGCCAGAGCTTGAAGAAGAGCCTGAGCTTGAAGAAGAGCCAGAGCTTGAAGAAGAACCAGAACTTGAAGAAGAGCCAGAGCTTTACGATGAGCCTAAGCTTGAAGAAGAGCCAGAGCTTGAAGAAGAGCCTGAGCTTGAACAAGAGCCAGAACTTATAGATGTAACGGTTGATGATTTTTCAGACACATCAGAGTCGCTTCTTGATCCTGAAGATGCACTTGAAGAATATACAGATGATACTTTAAAGAGCGTTGATGAGCTTTTAAGTGAGCTACAACAGGCCACTGATGACGACTATATAGAAACACCTGATTGGTCTTTAGATGAGCTTGATGATGATCTTGAAGAAATAGAAGTTGATCTTGGTGACGATCCGCTAGCGGGCGACGATGACTCAGATCTTACTGAAATTGAAGAGCAGCTTGATAGCGAGCTTGTAACGCCAAGTGAAGAGTTGGATGAATATCCTGAACTTGAATTAGACGATGATCAATCATTATTAGAGAATGAGCCTTCGTTTGAGCCGCAAGAGCTTAAAGGAGATGCATCGGGTGATGAAAATGCAGTAGCACTTAGTCAAACAGAGAAAGATCTCGCAAATGCGCTTATGGCAGATGGTGATTTAGATAGTTTAGAAGATGATTTTGATGATGAACTATTAATTGATAATGACTTCTCTGAATTAGAAACTGAAACGGAGATTGAAGATGAGTCGCTTGATGATGATTTACTTCAAGAAATTAATAATGAGGTTGATTCTGTTGAACCACCAAGTATTGAAGATGACATCAAACCTCTTAACCTTGATGAAGTTCAAGAAACATTAGAAAGTGAGTTGCCATTTACCCCTGAAGAATTACAAGGGGATGATTTAGATGGTGAGGCACCGGGAGTCGCTTCCAGCCAAGCTGAGCAAGATTTAGCAAACGCACTTATGGCAGATGCTGATTTAGATAGTTTAGAAAATGATTTTGATGATGAGATTTTAATTGAAAATGATTTTTCTGAATTAGATGCTGAATTTGACGAAGATAGTTTAGAGCAAGCGCTAACTGATGAGTTATCAGACGAATCGCAAGAGCAAACAAATGCAGAGCGCGAAGCACAGTTAACAAGCTTAGATGAAGTGGGTAGCACTGATATTAGCTCTGACGACGAACTTGATGAAGAGTTTATGTCGAATTTGACGCAAACTGATTTTGATTCATTACTTAGTGAGTTAGCAGAGCCTGAAGACTTAAGTGTTGATGACAGCAGTGAATTTGATGTTGACTTTGACAGCTTGCTAAAAGAAGACTTAGAGACAGATGATTCATTAACTACAAAAGAGTCACTTGTTGAAGGTAGTGATGTTGAGCAACTTGATAATGACGAATTTGTAGATATTGATTCATTATTAGAAGAAAGTGACGACGCTGAACTTGAACACGAACCTTACACCGACGTTAATATGGATGTCGGTTTGAGTGAGTTTGATGCATTACTTGCAGGTGATAACCCAACGGATGTTGATGCTGAAAGTGGTGGCTACTCAGCTAAACTTGATTTAGCGCGTGCTTATATTGAAATTGATGATTTTGATTCTGCGCTTAAAGTTATTGAGGATGTCATTAACAAAGGTCCTGAAGAAGTTCAAGAGGAAGCACTTAGCTTAAAAGCTAAACTAAAATAATTAAAATGTTTATAAGAACCCGTATCTAGCTTAGCTAAATACGGGTTTTTTTATGTGTATTGGTTTGATTACGACAGGTCTCCTTTTATTGCATCGTTAGATAGCATAAAATGCCTCGTTCATTAGCACAGTAGGTAAAACGGTAATTATGCGAGTAGCACTTGGAGTTGAATACAACGGCGCACGTTATAGTGGTTGGCAGCGTCAATCACATGTAAATAGCGTACAGCAAGAAGTAGAAAAAGCGTTGTCGCGTATTTGTAATCATCCTGTTGAAGTTATATGTGCAGGGCGTACAGATGCTGGTGTGCACGGTACAGGCCAAGTAATACACTTTGAAACGCAAGCCGATCGCGATATGGTCGCATTTACACTAGGTATGAATACTTTAATGCCTAAAGATATTGCTATTCGCTTTGCCCAACCGGTTGCTGATGACTTTCATGCCCGTTTTAGTGCTACAGCTCGTCGTTATCGCTATGTTATTTATAACTCCCCCCTACGAGGTGCGGTATTAAACGAGGGGGTTACGCATTTTCATCATCATCTTGATGAAACAAAGATGCAAGAGGCGTGTCAGTACTTAATAGGTAAACACGATTTCACCTCTTTTAGAGCGATACATTGCCAAGCGAATACACCGACAAGAACAATTCATCATCTGTCGGTACAGCGCCAAGGTACTTACGTTATTATTGATATTAAAGCGAATGCATTTTTACATCACATGGTACGTAATATCACAGGCAGCTTAATGGATGTTGGTTTACATAAACAACAACCTATATGGATAAAAGAGCTACTTGATTGTAAAGAACGCGCAAAGGCCAGTGCTACCGCTAAGGCTGCTGGTTTGTATTTAGTGGATGTTGACTACCCTGAGCAATTTAATATTCCTCAAACACCTTTAGGCCCTTTATTTTTGCCTGATATAGATGTGGTATAAGTACTTTTTATGAGCACTTTTAACTACTAAGACCAGTTTTTTATACCGCGTTAGTGTAATTCATGTTTTAATTGAAAAAATTTGTCTGCTAATTGCTATTAGCAGGCTCGCGACACAGAACAGTATTAAGAGAGTTGCAAATGAGTTGGCTAGAAAAAATCTTACCTAAAACGACAAAATCATCAGGTCGTAAAGAAATCCCAGAAGGTGTTTGGGCTAAGTGTACATCGTGTGATTCAATTTTATATAAAGCTGAATTAGAAAAGTCATTAAACGTATGTCCTAAGTGTGACCATCACATGCGTGTTAGTGGCCGTAAGCGCCTAGAGCACTTTTTAGATGAAGGTGATCGTCAAGAGCTTGGTACACAACATGAGCCTAAAGACATTCTTAAGTTTAAAGATTCTAAAAAGTACTCTGACCGTATCAGTGCAGCCCAAAAAGCAAGTGGTGAAAAAGATGCACTTGTAGCTATGAAAGGCCGATTAAAAGGTATTCCAGTGGCAGCGGTAGCATTTGAGTTCTCATTTATGGGTGGTTCAATGGCTTCTGTTGTTGGCGCTCGCTTTGTTGATGCTGTTGATCAATGTTTAGAGCATAACATGCCGCTTATTTGTTTTTCTGCATCAGGCGGAGCACGTATGCAAGAAGCGCTTATGTCGCTTATGCAAATGGCTAAAACAAGTGCTGCACTTGCAAAAATGACGGAAAAAGGTCTTCCATTTATTTCAGTAATGACCGACCCGACAATGGGTGGTGTATCTGCATCACTTGCTATGCTGGGTGATATTAACGTTGCTGAACCTAAAGCGTTAATTGGTTTTGCAGGTCCTCGTGTTATTGAGCAGACTGTTCGCGAAACATTACCTGAAGGTTTTCAGCGTAGTGAATTTTTGCTAGAACATGGTGCAATTGACATGATTATTGACCGCCGTGAAATGCGCGATACCCTTGCACGCATTTTAGCTAAATTTATGAACTTGCCTTCTACGGAACAAGAGCATAGAGTAGCGTAAATTTCAGCTTTACTGATTACACGCTATGACAAAAACAATTCCTAGCCAATCATCAAGCCTTGATGATTGGCTTTTTTATTTAGAAAGTGTTCACCCAGCTAACATTGCAATGGGCCTAGAACGAGTTGCTAATGTTGCCAACAATATTGGCCTTTTAAACACTCCAAGTAAAATTATTCTTATTGCCGGTACAAACGGTAAGGGCACCACTGCACGTTGCTTAGAGTCGCTATTGCTAGCGCAAGGTTTTAGCGTGGGTACTTACGCATCTCCTCATTTAATTCGTTATAACGAGCGTGTACGAGTTAATGGCGAAGAACTGGCAGACCAATTTCATATAGATGCTTTTCACCAGCTTGAGCAAGGCCGTAAAGACACTCCTTTGACTTATTTTGAATATGGTACTTTGGGTGCGTTGGCAATTTTTAAACGCTGTAAGGTCGATTATGTATTACTAGAGGTTGGTCTAGGCGGGCGCTTTGATGCTACAAATATAGTAACTCCCTTTGCAAGCGTGATCACCACTATCGATTTAGATCATAAAGAGTACCTAGGTGATACACGAGAGTTAGTGGCTTATGATAAAGCCGGTATTTTTCGTGAAAATACGCCTGCTATTATAGGGGATTTAAATATTCCTCACACAATGACTGATTACGGCAAAGAAATTAATGCCAATATGACGTTGTCGGGCAGTGACTTTATTTTCAAAGAGAATGCTGAGAGCTTTAATTGGCAATATAAAGAACATAATCTTGTAATAGATAAGCCAGCAATACCGTGTCAAAATGCAGCAACTGCGTTAACTGCGCTAAGTGTTTTAAGCTTATTACCTAGTGAGCAAGTCATACGAAGTTGCCTCGCTAATTTAGTTGTAGAAGGGCGGTTTCAGCAGTTAAGCGCTGAGCCTTTAGTCTTTACCGATGTAGCACATAACCCTGAGTCGGCGCGTTATTTAGCCAATAAGTTATCAAGCTATAAAGATAAAGGCTTTAAAATTCATGCATTAGCCGCTATGCTTGCTGATAAAGATAAAGTGGGTGTACTCAAAGAAGTAAGTCACTTGGTCGATGAGTGGTCATTAGCGAGCTTAAGTGGTCCGCGAGGCGACACTGCAAGTAATTTACAAAATGCGCTGCAGGGTATATCTCATCATAATACTATCAATAGCTATGATAGTGTGGCACAGGCACTGAGTGTAATTTTACCAAAACAACAAAGTGATACTATGTTGATTGTATTTGGTTCATTTTTTACAGTGGCCGGCGCTATTAATTACTTTAAAAAATAGAGAGGATGTCGGTGAACTCAAGTTTTATTAATCGCTTAGTCGGAACAAGTATAGTAGTGATCGCAGCAATTGTGTTTATCCCTAATATACTCGATGGCGAAAAAGTGCATTATAAAGAGGGCTTTAAAGCGATACCTGATCGCCCTGAGTTCAAAACAATCGATCTTCAAGAGTCAATTGATGAAAACATGGCTAATGCTGAGCCACTAAAACAAGATGAAATTGAAGATATTCAAGCTGACGATGAAGCTTTTGAGCAGCAAAACGCTATTGATGAGAGTGACTACGCTGTAGAGAATAAAGTTGTTGAAGCGACTATTGAACCCAAAGCAACACCGATCACTAAGGCACCGGTTCAGGCTAAACCAAAACCTATTGCGCCTCGTAAAAGTGATGAAAACCTAACAAGTATGGCTTACGTTATTCAATTAGGTAGTTTTTCACATGTTGCAAATGTAAAAGCATTACAGGCTAAATTAAAAGTTGAAGGGTTTAAAACGTTTACTAAACCGATTAAAACCCCAAATGGGACGTTAACCAAGGTATTTGTTGGTCCTTCGCTTGATAAAAATGAATTACAAAAGCAGCTTCCCCAGCTGAAAGAGCTTACTAAATTAAATGGTAAAGTTACGCAATACGAAGTAACAAAATAATTTAAAAAAGGCTTGTATCACAAGCCTTTTTTTATTTATTTATATTTGTTTTTATCATTATCTTTATCTCACAATACCCATTCTATAATGTTAATTTTTTGTATTGACTACAACCCAGTAATCTCCCGTTTAAACTTGCATACTAACGATGTTTGGGTATAGAATGCGCCCCAAATTAGCGACTAATTGGTTCTTATGATCTGGGTTGATTACGCCATTATTGGCATCATTGCATTGTCTACCATCATCGGTTTAATACGCGGCTTTGTAAAAGAAGCAATGTCATTAGCGGTATGGGCTGGCGCCTTTATCATCTCTAGCTTATTTTACCAATATTTAGCTTCCTTCCTAACAACCATTTCTGAACCCCTTTTAAGAAATGCTGCGGCCATAGCCATATTATTCTTTGCGACGCTACTGTTAGGCGGTTTACTAAACTATATTTTAGGTGAGCTTGTACATCGTACTGGTTTATCGGGTACCGACCGTGTCTTTGGCATAGTGTTTGGTGCTCTACGAGGCGTGTTGGTCGTGAGCGCGTTACTCTTCTTTCTTGATGCTTTTACTGGTGCACCCAATACGCACTGGTGGGGCAATTCTATTTTGATTCCAGAATTTGGCTTTGTTGTTGAATGGTTCTTTTCGTACCTAGAAAACAACTCGAGCTTTTTAAATTCAGTAAACCGTTAATCGGCGAGGATAAATTACATGTGTGGTATCGTTGGAATAGTCGGAACATCCCCTGTGAATCAGGCGATTTATGATGGCTTAACTGTTTTGCAGCACCGTGGTCAAGATGCCGCGGGTATCATTACCATTGAGAATAATACGTTTAGCTTGCGCAAAGCAAATGGCTTAGTGAAAGATGCCTTTCACACACGTCATATGAAACGACTACAAGGTACAATTGGTCTTGGCCATGTGCGCTATCCTACAGCAGGATCTTCAAGCTCATCTGAAGCACAGCCTTTTTATGTTAACTCACCGTTTGGTATAGCACTTGCCCATAATGGCAACCTTACTAATGCAGAAGCTTTAAAAGAGCAGTTATTCTCAGAAGCACGTCGTCACGTTAATACAACATCAGACTCTGAAATTTTACTTAATATCATGGCACATGAATTAAGCAAATCTGATAAGTTGCATTTAGACCCTGAAGATATTTTTACTGCGGTAACCGAAGTAAACAATAAAGTAAGCGGTGGTTATGCAACTATTGCTATGATTATCGGCCACGGCATTGTTGCTTTTCGCGACCCTAATGGTATTCGCCCACTTGTATTTGGTAAACGCGAAACCGAAAAAGGTACTGAGTACATGTTTGCCTCAGAAAGCGTTGCGTTGAAACCGGACGGTTTTGAGTTTGTACGTGATGTAGCCCCTGGTGAAGCTATATATGTTACAGAAGAAGGTGAATTCCATTCACTTAGTTGTGCTGATAAGGCATCTTACTCGCCGTGTATTTTTGAATTTGTTTATTTTGCTCGACCTGACTCAACAATAGACCGTATGTCTGTGTACGCAACACGCGTAAACATGGGGACTAAACTAGGCGAAAAAATTGCACGTGAATGGGCTGACAAAGATATTGATGTAGTTATCCCAATCCCAGAAACTTCATGTGATGTAGCACTGGAAATCGCACGTGTACTTGATTTACCGTATCGCCAAGGTTTTGTTAAAAACCGTTATATTGGTCGTACATTTATCATGCCTGGCCAAGAGATGCGTAAAAAATCAGTGCGTCAAAAGCTAAACGCAATTGATCGCGAGTTTAAAGGTAAAAACGTATTATTAGTTGATGACTCAATTGTTCGTGGTACAACATCAGCACAAATTGTTGAAATGGCCCGAGAGTCTGGCGCTAAAAACGTTTACTTTGCATCAGCGGCACCTGAAATACGCTTCCCTAATGTGTACGGTATTGATATGCCTTCAGCAGCTGAGCTTATTGCTCACGGACGTGAAGTAGAAGATATTAATGCAAGTATTGGTTCTGACGGTTTAATCTTTCAATCGTTAAAAGATTTAATTGCTGCGGTTAGCCAAGAAAATCCTGAAATTACTAAGTTTGAAACTTCAGTATTTGATGGCCAATATATTACTGGCGATATTGATCAAAACTATTTAAATCGTATTGATAAGCTACGTAACGATTCAGCAAAAAGCACCCGCGAAAGTGCGATGTCTTCAGGTTTAGAGATACACAACCAAGACGAAAACGAAGCTGATTAATGATTAGTTAATAAAAAGTCGTTACACAAACAAAAGGAGCTAATTAGCTCCTTTTTTGCGAAGGAAAGAAAGGGAACATTTCTATCAAACATGACTCTTTTTTTAGGTGAAATTTATTAAGTAAACATTGGGCTAACAATCCCATTAGTCCAAAGCATAGCTGTTACAGCTAAAATAATAACCAGTAATATTAATCCACACGTTACTACCGAGCTGGCGTAAATAAAGCCGCGCTCTTCTGGGATATGCATAAGTATTGGTACGCCGGTATAGAGTAAATAAACCGAGTAAGCCAGTGCAATAATTCCAATACACACTACAAACCAAAGTACAGGCCAAAAAGCGGCGAGTGCCGACATAAACACTGGTGTTGCAGTATATGCTGCAAGTTCAAGTGTTTGTGTAAATGTAGGTTTAGAGCCAAATGTAACCGCCATCCAATGGGCTAAATACGCCAATGCAAAAACACCCGCTATTAAAGCAAAATACATTGCACCTGCAATTAGCAGTGCACTATCGTGCGTTAAAAATACGGGATTGCCTGCACCTATACTCCATCCTAAATAAACAGATGAGTAGTAGCCCATTATTGAAGGAAATAAAGCAATCAGTAAAATATGCGACAAACTATAGGTTAAACTTTCATGGCGATTATCTATTGTTTGCCATTCTTCAAGTGGGTGAGCATAAATGCCCCAGAGGTGATTTAGTATCATAGTACTTACTCCATAAAAGGAACGTATTATTGTTTTGGTTGGTTTATTTTTATACAGTCTATGTACAGTTATGGTTCACTTATTTTGCAAAGTCAAGTTAACTCGTTATTAACATTTAGACGCAGATAAGGGCTTTGATTTATCCCAAGCAAAATTTCGTGTTAAAATAACGGTCTATCAAATTTATTTAGTAATGAGCAGTCAACGTGCCACATAGCCAACTTTTAGAGCCGATTAATAACTTTTTATTGTGTACCACCCCAGAGCAATGGGTGGAGCAAGCAATTAAAAAAGAAAACTTATCAGTCATTTTAATAGATCACTTAATTTGTGAATTAAAAGCAGCTCAAAGTGCGATGTTTTTAATACGTAAATACGCGGTAGATAAAGAGGGTAGTGATGCATTACTCGAGTGGCTAAAGCCATTTGAAACGCTTATTTACAAGCGAGAAGGGAATTGGCGCGATCTGGCTGCTAAAAATAAGCTCACTAAATCAATAATTCCTAAATCGAGTTCTCCATACGGGCAAGGTCTAATCGATAAAATGGTTTTGCTGATAAAAGAAGAGCTGCATCACTTTTATCAAGTGCTCGAAATTATGGACGAGTACGGTGTTGAGTATCGAAGTATTACACCATGTCGTTACGCAAAAGGCATGCTCCGTCATGTTAAAACGTTCGAGCCCGATGCATTAGTCGATAAGCTAATAGTAGGCGCTTATATTGAGGCGCGTTCGTGTGAGCGTTTTGCAAAGCTTGCACCGCATGTTGACAAACGTTTAGGTGATTTTTATATTTCGTTGTTACGTTCAGAAGCGCGTCATTACCAAGATTATTTAACTTTAGCGCAAGAAATTGCTGATTTTGATATTACCGAACGCGTAAACTTTTTTGGTGAAAAAGAAAAAGAGCTAATTTCTACAACCGATACTGATTTTAAATTTCACAGCGGTGTTCCAATAGCGCAAAGCTAATTTTCTTTTAAGAAATTAATATACTCTGCTATTTTCTGATTGCTGAAATTATGTTTTTTCATAATTTTAGCAATGCATCCATTTTTAGTTATTATATCAATTCCTCTATTAAATTTTTGTAAGTATTCTTTGGCTCTATAATTTGATTTAGAGACAACTAAATATAGTTTATGAGAAGCAAGATCTGGCGATAAGTACTCAATATTATTATCATCTGAATCTTCGGTTTTAGTGTGTTCAAGCCAATAATTTCCAACCTCTTTAGTACCCGCGACTAAATCAATACGCCCTTGTTGTAGTAAATATAAGCTTGTAGGAAGGCTTTTAGTGGACGTTATTGCCAGCTCCCTATTTCTAGCAAACTCTTGGCTTACAACGGCATTGTCTTCTGTGCCAATACTATAAGGTGTTAATGATTGAACTGTACCATCGAAATTAATAACACTCTCTTTTCGTTTGAAAACTCCTGAGTGAGCAACTGCAAGTGGACGAGAGTAGTAAAAAACTTCATTTCTTTTTAATGAATAAAAAGCACCTAAAATAGCGGTTTTTCTGTTTTTTTCTAATAGCTTTAGGGCGCGGTCCCAGGTCGTAAACTCGGCTTCGCTATTAATACCTTGCGTTTTAAGAGCTGATTCGGCTATTTCATATAGCCAGCCATTACTAGGTAGGTTTTCGCTAAAATAGGGAGGGTAGTTTTCTGTAACAATTTGCCATGTTTGCTTGCTAAATACTTGTGTAGGAATGGCAATTACTACGATGAAAATTAACAGCTTAATCATTCAACCTCTCACTATTATTCATATATATAGATAAATAATAGTCAGAATTTTAAATTATGCGAAAGGCGTGCTAATTAATTCTTGTGATTGAGGGGTAACGACTAAATAAGAGCCTTGGGTATACCAGTCACCTAGCACTGTGCGAGTAAGTGTTTGTTCATTAACTTTATACGTATGAACATTAGGGCGATGAGTATGACCATGAATCATATTCGTAACGTTATGTTTGGCAAAGGTGGCAAGTACAGCCTCATCGACAACGTCTAAAATTTCGATAGGTTTATCAGCTTGGCTTAACTTACTTTTTTCGCGGGCATTACGCGCTATTTTTTTACGATACCAAAGCGGCATTGCAAGCATCAATTTTGGCCACCACCAACCACGGCTCTTTTTACGAAAGTTTTGATATTCAGTGTCTTGGGTGCACATTTCGTCGCCATGTAAAATAACGGTAGGCGTGCCATATAAATCAATGACTGTTTGTTCATCGAGTAATGTCATTGCGGCCATGTCGGCATATTGCTTGCGCATAATGAAATCACGATTGCCATGAATAAAATAAACAGGTGTGCCACCATCATTAACGGCGCTTAAATGTTTTGCTACATCGGCACTCAGTGCAGTAATGTAGTCATCTCCAACCCATACTTCAAAAAAATCACCCAAAATATAAAGTGCATCTACATCTTTATTTAATATATGTGTATTTAAAAAGTCAAAAAATGCAGCGCTAATGTCGGGGCGGTTTTCGCTTAGGTGTAAATCTGCAATAAAGTAAGTTTGGCGAGTCATAGGTCAGTCTATTCTAGTTTTAAAAAAACGGGCATATACTAATAGTACACACCCGCTTATATACTCACATAATATGAGTAAACGTTACTAGTTAACAGTAACGCTTTCGATGATCACATCTTCAAGAGGTACGTCTTGGTGAAAACCAGTACTACCTGTTGCAACTGCTTTAATCTTATTTACTACGTCCATGCCTTCTACTACTTCAGCAAAAACACAATAACCCCAACCTTGCGATGTTTCGCTGCTGTGGTTTAAAAAGTCGTTGTTGTTCACGTTAATGAAAAACTGTGCTGTAGCTGAATGAGGATCAGGTGTACGTGCCATAGCTAAAGTGCCTACTTTATTAGACAGGCCATTATTCGCTTCATTCTGAATTGGGTCGTTTACTTCTTTTTGTTCCATACCTGGAACAAAACCACCGCCTTGAACCATAAAACCATCGATTACACGATGAAAGATAGTGCCGTTGAAAAAATCAGCATTTGCATACTCTAAAAAGTTTTTAACTGTGTTTGGAGCTTCTTGCTCAAACATTTTAATGGTGATGTCACCAAAATTAGTGTGTAGAACAACCATGTGTTTTCCTATATCCGGTTTAAATATTGGCGCTATTTTATCGTAGTTGGCTAAGATTAACAAAGTAGATGTTTGGTTTGTTATAAAGCGCTAGAGCAGGGGCTTTTCAAGTGGTAACATAACTGTTCAAGTAAATAGTCAAGGACTCAAAGTAAATGGTAAATATATACAACACACTCACGCGACAAAAAGAGCAATTTAAACCTATGGTCGAAGGAAAAATCGACATGTATGTGTGTGGTATCACCATTTATGATTACTGCCATATTGGACACGCTCGTACTTTTGTAGGTTTTGACGTTATTGTGCGCTATTTACGCCATATTGGTTACGATTTGAAATATGTACGTAACATTACAGATATCGACGATAAAATAATTAAACGTGCGAACGAAAATGGTGAGTCAATAAACGACTTAACTGTGCGCATGACTAAAGCGATGCATGAAGATTTTGATAGCCTAAATATGTTACGCCCAGATATTGAACCAACAGTTACAAGCCATATGGATGAAATTATCGTTATGGTTAAGCGCTTGATTGAAAAAGGCCATGCCTATGTCGCAGCCGACGGCGATGTTTTGTTTGATGTATCAACGTTTGAGCAATACGGTGCACTTTCTCAGCAAGATTTGACTATGTTGCAATCAGGCTCTCGCGTTGAAGTAGCGCAAGATAAAGACGATCCACTTGATTTTGTGTTATGGAAAAAAGCAAAAGCAGGTGAACCATCATGGTCATCACCTTGGGGTGAAGGGCGTCCGGGTTGGCATATTGAATGTTCGGCAATGAGCTCAAAGCACTTAGGTGAGCATTTTGATATTCACGGTGGGGGGTCTGATTTACAGTTTCCACATCATGAAAACGAAATTGCCCAATCGTGCTGTGCAAACAACGGCAAGTATGTAAATACATGGATACATACTGGCATGGTTCAAGTAAACAAAGAAAAAATGTCTAAGTCGTTAGATAACTTCTTTACAGTGCGTGAAGTTTTAAAAGCATACGATCCTGAATCTGTTCGTTACTTTTTAATTTCAGGTCATTACCGCAGCCAACTAAATTACTCACAAGAAAATTTAGACCAAGCGCGTTCATCACTTGAGCGCATTTATACAGCGCTTCGTGATGTCGAACCGGTAGAGTGCGATTTAGAAGGTAATGAGTTTGTTGCTAAATTTAGAAAAGCAATGAATGACGACTTTAATACACCAGAAGCACTACCTGTGTTGTTCGAACTTGCTAAAGAATTAAACCGCGTAAAAGAAAGTGACGCAGTTCAAGCTGGGCAACTTGCGTTTATATTACGCAGTATTGGTAACGTTTTAGGTGTTGCTCAACAAGCACCGGAAGCCTTTTTACAAGGCGGGCAAGATGACGACGAAGTTGCGACAATTGAAGCATTAATTGTAAAACGTAATGAAGCACGTACGAGTAAAAACTGGGCTGCTGCTGATGAAGCACGTGATGCGCTTAATGCGTTAGGTGTAATACTTGAAGATTCAGCCGGTAAAACAACGTGGCGTAAAGCGTAAGCGTTTAAAGTAATACACGTTAAACAAAAAAAGGGTTGCCAAATGGCAACCCTTTTTTGATTTTTTAACAGCTTAGCTGTGATATTTCTCACACGCTTCAAGTGTGTTTTCAATTAAGCTCGCGACCGTCATCGGGCCAACGCCACCTGGTACAGGTGTAATAAAATGCGCTTTTTGTTCAGCCACACTGTATTGAACATCACCAACTAATTTACCCGTGTCTAAACGGTTAATGCCTACATCGATGACTATAGCGCCTTCTTTTATCCAATCTCCAGGTATAAATTCAGGTTTACCTACAGCCACAACTAATAAGTCAGCGCGGCGAACATGCGTTTCTAAGTCTTGAGTAAACTTATGGCATACTGTGGTAGTACAACCCGCTAATAAAAGCTCTAGCGACATTGGACGACCAACAATATTTGACGCGCCAACGACAACTGCATGCATCCCTTTATAACGTACACCCGTTGAATCAAGTAATGTAATAATACCTTTAGGGGTACATGGGCGAAGGGCAGGCATACGCTGTGCTAATCGACCAATGTTATATGGATGAAATCCATCAACATCTTTATGTGGGGTAATGCGTTCTAAAATCTTTTCAGCATCAAGACCTTTTGGCAGTGGTAACTGCACTAAAATTCCATCAACTTCGGCATCATTATTTAGCTCGTCAATTAAATCTAAAAGAGTTTGCTCTTGCGTGTCTGCTGGTAAATCAAATGATTTGGAGATAAAACCTACTTCTTCACAGGCTTTACGTTTTGAACCAACATAAACTTGGCTTGCTGGATCAAGTCCTACAAGTACTACTGCAAGTCCTGGTGCACGTAAACCATTTGCTACACGTTCACTTACGCGTTCTGCTACAGCGCTACGTACTTGTTTTGCGATTGCCTTACCATCAATGATGTTTGCCGTCATGGGTGACCTTTAATTGGGGTTAATTAACTAGATACCGATACTCTAAAAACGAATGCATAATAAAATAGGGGTAAAAATGCTAATAAAGAAAACATACTCTTTATTTAACTCGTTTTATAATGTGCCTACTATTTTCGCAGAAAAGCATAGCAGCGCCAAGTTGCTTTTAATGTATATAACATTTGAGTTATTAAATAGTTTAAATTTCAGCCTACTATTGTAATATTTAACCATTGTGGACTAAAAATGAGCACTTGATTGGTTTTATTAAAAAAACGTTTGACCTAACCCCGTCAAATCACTATTATGCACCCCGTTGTCAACGAGGTCACTCGCTAACAATAATAAGTTTCGGCGATTAGCGCAGTTTGGTAGCGCACTTGGTTTGGGTCCAAGGGGTCGCAGGTTCAAATCCTGCATCGCCGACCATTTTTATAATTTATTATAATCGAATAGCTTATTGGTAAACTATGAAGTTTTCGATGCGCCCATAGCTCAGCTGGATAGAGCAACGCCCTTCTAAGGCGTGGGTCGAAGGTTCGAATCCTTCTGGGTGCACCATTTGAAAACATGTAAATATAGCGGTGATTGTAGCTCAGTTGGTAGAGCCCCGGATTGTGATTCCGGTTGTCGTGGGTTCGAGCCCCATCAGTCACCCCATTTACAACGAATATCGGCGATTAGCGCAGTTTGGTAGCGCACTTGGTTTGGGTCCAAGGGGTCGCAGGTTCAAATCCTGCATCGCCGACCATTTTCTTAAAATGGTCTTAAACTCTCAGTTTAAGTGTTCAGTATGAAAAAAGAAGTTAACTCTTCAATGTCGGCGATTAGCGCAGTTTGGTAGCGCACTTGGTTTGGGTCCAAGGGGTCGCAGGTTCAAATCCTGCATCGCCGACCATTTTCTTATCTAATAAGAATAATAAGTAAATTCCTCTAAGTTATAAATCTAAATCTGTTAGCCTATAATTCTATTAAATAATTTCTACTTTAATCCATTCAATGCCTAGTTAGCCTGTTTTTTATTCAGTTAGTCTCTATAGTCCCTTATCTAGTCCAAATAATTGCCCCCTATACTCGACTATCATAAATATTAGGTTATAATGCCGCGTCTATTGTTTAACATAGTGCCCGAAGGGCAAAGCAGCAATGGTATCTCATGGTAGCGACGGATGCTTTTAAGTGTGAAAAACCGCTTAAACTTTATCAAGACTCATGCAGATCACTTTGTTTGTAAAGGAAGGCGAACAGTCGCCAAAATTGAATATTGAGGTAAATCATGCAAGTTTCTGTTGAGACGACCCAAGGCCTTGAGCGCCGTATAACTATCACCGTTCCTTCAGAGAACGTTGAGACCGAAGTAAAAAAACGCCTACAACAACTGTCAAAAACACAGCGTATAGATGGTTTCCGTGCTGGTAAAGTTCCAGTATCTGTAATTAACAAGCGTTTTGGCCCTGCAGTTCGTCAAGAAGTTGCTGGCGAAGTAATGCAACGTAATTACATTGAAGCAATCGTTTCTGAAAAAATCAATCCAGCTGGCGCGCCTACATTCGCACCTAAATCACTTGAAGCAGGTAAAGATTTAGAATTCTCAGCAACGTTTGAAGTTTACCCTGAAGTTGAAGTTCAAGGTTTAGATAAAATTACTGTTGAGAAACCAGCGGTAACAGTGACTGACGAAGATTTAGCTAACATGCTAGAAACACTTCGTAAGCAACACGCAGCTTGGGCTGATGTTGATGCAGCTGCTGGCGAAAACGACCGTGTAACAGTTGATTTCGTAGGTACTATCGACGGTGAAGTATTTGAAGGCGGCAAAGCTGAAGACTTCCCATTAGAACTTGGCCAAGGTCGTATGATCCCAGGTTTTGAAGATAACATCGTAGGTAAAAAAGCAGGCGAAGAAGTAGTTGCTGATGTAACTTTCCCTGATGATTACCACGCTGAAAACTTAAAAGGTAAAGCGGCTCAATTCACTATCACAGTGAAAAAAGTTGAAGCGCAAGAATTACCAGAATTAAGCGAAGAGTTTGCAACTAAATTCGGTGTTACCGAAGGCGGCGTAGACGCGCTTAAAGAAGAAGTTAAAAAGAACATGACACGTGAGCTAGACCAAGCGGTTAAAGCAAGCGTTAAAGACCAAGCAATCAAAGGTCTTTTAGCTAACAACGAAATCGAAGTGCCTAAAGCACTTGTTGATCAAGAAGTTGATGCTCTACGTCAGCAAGCAGCTCAACGTTTTGGCGGCGACGCTCAAAACATGCCAGAGCTTCCAGCTGAATTGTTCCACGAGCAAGCTGTAACACGTGTTAAAACTGGCCTTTTATTAGGTGAAGTGATTAAAGCTAACGAGATTAAAGTTGATGACGCTAAAGTTGAAGCATTAATCGCAACGGTAGCTTCTGCATACGAAGATCCAACTGAAGTAGTAGAATACTACAAAGGTAATGATCAACTTATGCAGCAAATGCGTAATGTAGCAATGGAAGAGCAAGCTGTTGAAGCTATTTTAGCTAAAGCAGTTGTTACTGATGTTGAAAAAGCATTTGATGACATCATGAATCCACAGCAAGGTGCTTAATAAGTCATTGACTTAAGCTCTCGCTAACGATTAAATGGCTCGTGCTACTCTGTTTATACAGCGTGCCCGGGCCATTTTAGTTTTTGGCTCTAAATTTGCGAAAAACGATAACTATGCTTCCTTATAATAAGGATAAGTATAAGCGCATAAGGAATTAAATAAGTATGAATACTGGTATTACAGATCCCCTAAATGCATTGGTCCCAATGGTTGTTGAACAAACACCGAAAGGCGAGCGCTCGTATGATATTTATTCGAGATTATTAAAAGAGCGTATTATCTTTTTAACAGGTCAAGTTGAAGACAACATGGCAAATCTGATTTTAGCGCAAATGCTATTTTTAGAATCAGAAAATCCTGATAAAGATATCTTTTTATACATCAACTCACCAGGTGGTTCAGTAACTGCGGGTATGGCTATTTACGACACAATGAACTTCATCAAACCAGATGTAAGTACAATATGTGTAGGTCAAGCTGCAAGCATGGGTGCTTTTTTACTTACTGCTGGCGCTAAAGGTAAGCGTTTTTGCCTACCAAACTCACGTGTGATGATTCACCAACCATTAGGTGGTTTCCAAGGTCAAGCATCTGACTTTGAAATACATGCTAAAGAAATTCTGTCTATTAAAGCTAAGCTTAATCGCTTAATGGCTGAGCATACAGGCCAACCATTAGATATTATCTCTAAAGACACAGATCGTGATAACTTTATGAGTGCCACGCAAGCTGTAGATTACGGCTTGGTAGACTCTGTGTTTACAAATCGCGACAAAAAGTAAGCGCTTGGCGAGCAGGATTGCCTGTTTGCCACTTTGAGTTACTATGCGAAAACCAATAAATTTTGGTATAGTTAAAGCGTATTGAAATAGCCGCCAACAGTTTTGGTGGCCAACGTAATAAAATGAGGTAGCTGAATGTCTGACACTCCTACAGACGGCGACAAAAGTAATAAATTGTTATACTGCTCTTTTTGTGGCAAAAGCCAACATGAAGTGCGTAAATTAATTGCAGGCCCTTCAGTATACGTTTGTGATGAATGTGTAGAGTTGTGTAACGATATTATCAGGGAAGAGATCAAAGACATTGCTCCTAAGCATGATACGTCTGACAAACTACCTGTACCAAAAGAAATTCGTAAACACTTAGACGATTATGTTATTGGTCAAGATCATGCTAAAAAAGTATTGTCTGTTGCCGTTTATAACCATTATAAACGCCTACGTAACCAATCGACTAAGCAAGACATTGAATTAAGTAAAAGTAATATTTTGCTTATCGGCCCAACAGGTAGTGGTAAAACATTACTTGCAGAAACATTAGCGCGTCTACTTGATGTGCCGTTTACTATGGCCGATGCCACTACATTAACCGAAGCCGGTTATGTAGGTGAAGATGTTGAAAACATCATTCAAAAGCTTTTACAAAAATGCGATTACGATGTTGAAAAAGCGCAACGTGGCATTGTTTACATTGATGAAATTGACAAAATTTCTCGTAAATCAGATAACCCGTCAATTACACGTGATGTATCGGGTGAGGGCGTTCAACAGGCGCTACTTAAACTGATTGAAGGCACCGTTGCTTCTGTTCCACCGCAAGGTGGTCGTAAACATCCACAACAAGAGTTTTTACAAGTAGATACGTCTAAAATCTTGTTTATTTGTGGTGGTGCATTTTCAGGCCTAGATAAAGTAATTGAGCAACGTAGCCATAAAAATACCGGTATCGGTTTTGGCGTTAGCGTAAAAGAATCTGCGGCGAGTCGTTCTTTAAGTGAAACTTTTAAAGACGTAGAACCAGAAGATTTAGTTAAATACGGCTTAATTCCTGAGTTTATAGGTCGTTTGCCAGTAGTTGCTACGTTAACAGAACTTGATGAAGCTGCTCTTGTGCAAATATTGAGTGAACCTAAAAACGCGATTACTAAACAGTTCTCAGTATTGTTTGGTATGGAAGACGTTGAACTTGAGTTTCGCGATGATGCCTTAGCTGCAATTGCCCACAAAGCAATGGAGCGTAAAACAGGTGCACGTGGTCTTCGTTCAATCGTTGAAGGTGTGTTACTTGATACTATGTACGAACTTCCTTCAATGGATGACGTAAGCAAAGTGGTTATTGATGAAACCGTTATTAAAGGTGAGTCAGACCCAATCTTGATTTATGAAAATAATAAACAAGATAAAGCTGCATCAGAATAGTTTTTAAGCTATTTGAATGAAAAAAGGAGCCTTAGGCTCCTTTTTTTATAATTAATTTAATCGAGTATGGGAAAATTGTTGAACTTTAATTAGGTTATCCCCATATACTTGAGTAATCTTTAAAATAAATGAAGTGCGAAGAGAAACTATAATGACGCTTGAGAGAACCGACCGAGTCGAAATCCCAGTCCTTGCACTGCGCGATGTTGTGGTATACCCGCACATGGTGATCCCGCTTTTTGTTGGCCGTGAAAAATCAATAAAATGCCTAGAAGCGGCAATGGACAAAGACAAACAAATTTTCTTGGTTGCACAAAAAGATGCAACTGTAGATGAACCAGAGCAAGATGATATTTATCGTATCGGTACTATTGCCACTGTACTTCAGTTATTAAAATTACCAGACGGTACAGTTAAAGTTTTAGTTGAAGGTACACAGCGCGCACAAATTGAAGAATTTGTAGATAACGATGACTTTTTTGTTGCTAATGCTCAATTTATTGAATCTGATTCGGTAGACGAGAAAGAACAAGATATTTTTATTCGTAGCGCAATTAGCCAGTTTGAAGGCTATGTAAAGCTAAACAAAAAAATTCCACCTGAAGTACTAACTTCAGTTTCAGGTATTGATGAGCCAGCACGCCTTGCCGATACAATGGCAGCTCATATGCCGCTTAAAGTACCTGAAAAGCAAAAAGTGCTCGAAATTTCAAGCGTTACAGAACGTCTTGAATATTTAATGGCATTAATGGAAGGCGAAATAGACTTACTGCAAGTTGAGAAGAAAATTCGTACCCGCGTTAAAAAGCAGATGGAAAAGTCTCAGCGCGAGTATTACCTCAATGAGCAAATGAAAGCCATTCAAAAAGAGCTGGGTGAGCTTGACGATGTACCTGACGAATTTGAAGCACTAAAAAAACGCATCGAAGAATCGGGTATGCCAAGCGAGGCACAAGACAAAGCGACGACAGAGCTTAATAAGCTTAAGATGATGTCGCCAATGTCTGCAGAAGCGACTGTAGTGCGTTCATACATTGATACATTAATTAATGTGCCATGGAAAAAACGCTCTAAAGTGAAAAAAGACTTAGCGGGCGCGCAAAAAATTCTTGATAGCGATCACCACGGCTTAGATAAAGTAAAAGAACGCATTATTGAGTACCTCGCGGTACAACAGCGTACTAATAAGCTTAAAGGGCCAATTTTATGTTTAGTTGGGCCACCAGGTGTTGGTAAAACATCACTTGGGCAATCTATAGCGCGTTCAACTGGTCGTAAGTATGTTCGTATGGCGCTTGGCGGCGTACGTGATGAAGCTGAGATCCGTGGTCATCGTCGTACATATATTGGTTCAATGCCAGGTAAGCTAATTCAAAACATGACAAAAGTGGGCGTTAAAAATCCATTATTTTTGTTAGATGAAATCGATAAAATGTCATCAGACATGCGTGGCGACCCAGCATCAGCACTATTAGAAGTGCTTGATCCTGAGCAAAACAGCCACTTTGCCGATCATTACCTTGAAGTAGATTACGATTTATCTGATGTTATGTTTGTCGCAACATCAAACAGCTTTAACATTCCTGGCCCATTATTGGACCGTATGGAAGTTATTCGTTTATCGGGTTACACCGAAGATGAAAAGCTAAACATTGCAAAAGAGCACTTAATTACTAAACAAGTAAAACGTAACGGCTTAAAAGAGTCTGAAATAGTTATCGAAGATAGTGCAATTATTGGCATTATTCGTTACTACACACGTGAAGCGGGCGTACGTAACCTAGAGCGCGAAATTTCAAAACTATGCCGTAAAGCAGTTAAAAATATCTTACTTGAAAAAGACACTAAAACAGTGACTATCAATCAAGATAACCTAGAAGACTTTTTAGGTGTGCAACGCTTTGATTATGGTAAAGCTGAAGATGGCGACCGTATTGGTCAAGTTACAGGCTTAGCATGGACAGAAGTTGGCGGTGATTTGCTAACAATCGAATGTGCGGCTGTACCAGGTAAAGGTAAACTTACTTATACCGGTTCACTGGGCGATGTAATGCAAGAGTCGATTCAAGCGGCAATGACGGTAGTACGTAATCGCGCAGATACATTTCGTATTAATAGCGATTTTTACGAAAAACGTGATATTCACGTTCACGTACCAGAGGGCGCAACACCAAAAGATGGTCCTAGTGCGGGCGCAGCAATGGTAACAGGTCTTGTATCTAGCTTAACGGGTAACCCTGTACGAGCAGATGTTGCAATGACCGGTGAAATTACGCTACGTGGTGAAGTACTTCCTATTGGTGGCTTAAAAGAGAAATTATTGGCGGCGCATCGTGGTGGAATTAAAACAGTAATCATTCCAAAAATTAACGAACGTGACTTAAAAGAGATTCCAGAGAACGTGCTGGCAGGTCTTGATATTCACCCAGTTACTTGGATTGACGAGGTGTTAAAGCTTGCTTTAGTGCATCCTGTTGAGAGTTTTTCGGTCGAAACACCTAAAAACCAAGAAAAAAGCTAAAAAAAGTGCTTTTTAGGGCTTTTCAAATCTAAACGGTATGATAAGTTAAGCACTGGTTTTCAAGCCTAGCCCTTATGGGGCGTAGGCTTAAGAAAAATATAATCATGTGAGCATTAAAAGTTTGCTCTACAATTTTCAAAAAAGTGATGTTAGTTTAAAAAACCATCGCTCTTGATAATAACAATGAAAGAGGATGATATTGTGAATAAATCTCAATTAATCGATCAAATCGCAGCTGATGCTGACATTTCTAAAGCGGCTGCAGGTCGTGCACTAGATTCATTCATCGAATCTGTATCTGGCGCGCTAAAAGAAGGCGACTCAGTTGCACTTGTTGGTTTTGGTACTTTCTCAGTACGTGACCGTGCTGCACGTTCAGGCCGTAACCCGCAAACTGGTGAAACAATCCAAATTGCTGCTGCAACTATTCCTGCTTTTAAAGCCGGTAAAGCGCTTAAAGACGCAGTAAACTAATCACTGTTTTAAACACATTAGTTATGGCGAGTGTAAAGTTACTGATTCACCACAACAGATGAATTAAGTAACTTTACCGCCAGTTACTTCAAGTGAAAAAGCGTATCTGGTAAGATACGCTTTTTTTACATGTGACAAGGTAAAATACCTTGATCAAAAAGAGATAAACAAATGCTTGAGAAAATCAGAGAAGGTTCGCAAGGACCTGTAGCCAAAATAATTTTAGGCGCGGTGATTTTATCTTTTGCCTTAGCAGGGATCGGTAGTTACTTAGGTCAAACCACAGAACAACCCGTTGCTGAAGTAAATGGAATTAAAATTAGTCAAACCGATTTTAACCGTGCTTACCAAAATGAACGTAGCCGTTTAGAGCAACAATTTGGTGAATATTTTACACAAATTGCCGCTGATCCAAATTACATGGCGCAAATTCGCCAAGGTGTAGTTGACCGCTTAGTACAACAAGAATTGCAATCACAGCTAGCGGCTGATTTAGGCCTTCGCGTAAGCGACGAAAGTGTACGTAAAACAATTTTAGAGCTACCGTACTTTCAAATTGGTGAAAAGTTTAATAACGATCGTTACTTACAAGTAATTCGTCAAATGAACTTTCAACCAGATGCTTTTCGTGAATACTTACGTAAAGATATGACACGTAGTCAGGTTGTATCAGCTGTTGCAGGTACAGACTTTGCCCTAGAGAGCGAGCTCAAAAGCGCAATTGCTCTACAGCAGCAAACTCGTAGTATTGACTACTTAGTCATTAATAAAGAAGCGCTTGCCGCGGACGTAGAAGTATCAGAGCAAGAAGTGTCTGATTACTACGAGCTAAACGCATCACAATTTTTATCTCCAGAGCTTATTTCAGTAAGTTATATTGAGCTTAAAGCAGCAGATATTAATGTTGAATCGGTAACCGAGGATGACGTTAAAGCGTATTACGAGCAAAACAAAGCGCAGTACATAGAACCTGAAAAACGTCGCGTATCACATATCTTAATTGATAACAGTGAAGACGATGATGCAGCAAAAGAAAAAGCCAATGCACTTCATGCACAACTAGAGCAAGGTGCAGACTTTGCTGAGTTAGCAGAATCATCATCTGACGATATCGTTAGTGGCGAAATGGGCGGCGACCTTGAATGGATTGAACGTGACGTAATGGACCCTGCATTTGAAGATGCGACTTTCGCACTGCAAAACAAAGGTGACATTTCTGAGGTTGTTGCTTCTGAGTTTGGTTATCACATAATTAAACTTACAGACATTCAACCACAACAAGTTAAAGCGTATGACGATGTTAAAGCTGACTTACGTGCTGAATTAGAACAAGCTGAAAAAGTAGATGCATTTTACGAAAAGCAAACAGAAATGGGCGCACTTGCATTTGAAATTTCAGACCGCTTAGACGACGCTGCAGAAGTTGCTGAAGTGGAAGTTAAATCTACACCTCTTTTAGCACTTAATGCTCTACCAGAGCCTTTAAACAGCCCTGCAGTTGTAACAGCACTAACATCAGTTGATTTACTTGAGGATAAAGTAAACTCTGAAGTTATTGAGCTTGGTGAGGAGCATGCAATTATTGTTCGTATTAACGAGCATAAACCTGCTGCTACTAAAGCGCTGGATGAAGTAAGCGAGCAAATTAAAGCGCGTTTAGTTAATGAAAAATCATCTGAGCTTGCTAAAGAAAAAGCGCGTAGCTTATTTGCAGAAGTACAAGCAGGTAAGAGCTTAAACGATGTAGCAAACGAGCAAAGCTTGACGGTTCGTCAAGAAGCGCAGTTAACACGTCAAAGCTACACTGTTTCACCTGCTATTGTGACTCAAGCATTTAAAATGGCTCACCCAGCAGATTCTGCGGTAGTTGAGCTTGTTAATTTAAATAATGGTGATGCAGCAATTGTTGCGCTTAAGTCGGTAACAGATGCACAAGTTGCAGCTAATATTGACCCTCAAGCAAAACAAAGCATTACTATGGCGCAAGCTAATAAAAACTACATGGTATTTATTGAAGCGCTTAAAGCCAATGCTGAACTTAACTTACCAACGGCTACACAAACTGTTGAATAATTAATTTTAGCTCATAAAGAAAGGCGCTTTTAAAGCGCCTTTTTTATTGTCTTAAATAAAGTTGGTATATTACCAATTCGCTTAATTAAGTATTATTGCGGATTGGTATTAATTACCTCTGGCAATAAACTCAATCCGATTGCCGCTAGGCTCTCTTATCATCATATGTTGGGTTGGACCTTTACCTAAGTTTTCTGGTGCAAACTCTATAGTAATATTATTTTGCATTTCTAAGTGTGTATGTAGCTCGCTTAACTTTTTGATACTTTCTACACTGAGTGCTAAATGGTGTAAGCCCACATTTTCTGCTCGATTAAACTCCACACGTTTTTCATCATTTTTTACGCGCCATAATGTAATGGTTATTTTATTGTTTGATAAAAAATAAGCGGGGTAGGTTGGATCACTTCCTAGCGTTTTAAAACCAAGTACATCAGTAAAAAATGCTTTGGATGCATTTAAGTTTGATACGGTTAAACCTAAATGATCAACGCCACCAACCCAACTTTTAGAGCTAGAGTTTTCGTCAGCTATTGAGGTTGTTGATAGCAGTAGTAACGCTAATGATGAAATGCCTGTGAGTAATGTTTTTTTTAGCATAGATCCTCTTTATGGTTTTAGTTGTTAAATTGCGCATTTAACAAAGACCTTCATAAAGGAGATTACATTACACGCTAGGCTGCGTTTAGCAGCTAAGTAATCGCTGCGTTACTTTTGATTGGGGGTTTTGAAAAACATCTTCAGTAGGGCCGTATTCAACTACTTCGCCTTTATCGAGTACAACCACATAATCACTGATGTGGCGCACTAGACTTAAATGATGGGTGATCATCACATATGTAAGGCCTGTGTCGCGCTGCAGCTTAAGTAATAAATTCACTATTTGCGCGCGTATAGAAGGGTCTAAAGACGAAACGGCTTCATCAAGCACAATCACCTTAGGATCTAAAATTAATGCACGAGCAAACGCAACACGCTGTAGTTGCCCCACACTAAACATATGCGGATAGTAGTGTTTATGATCGATTAACAAACCCACCTTTGAAAGCGTTGCATCAATCTTTTCAGTGCGTTCACTAGCATCAAGTTCAGTATTATATTGCAGGCAATCATCAAGCATTTCGCCAATGGTTAACCCCGGGTTGAGCGATGCAGCTGAATCTTGAAAAATCATACGAATATGGCGACATTGATTATCGCGTACGCCATTGTCTTCAATAATATTATTCTCGAGCAAAATTTGCCCGCTATCAGCAGTATCAGCTCCAGAAAGTAGTTTTGCTAATGTACTTTTACCTGCACCTGTTTCACCAATTATGGCAATACTTTCGCCTTTACCGACACAAAACGAAATATTTTTAAGTACTTCAAACTTTTTACGTGAAAAAAGCCCAGCTCGCACATTGAATGTTTTAGATAGCGCTTGTACTTTTAGTAGCGGCTGCATTATTTCATGTCCTTAATTAACGGAAAATGGCACGCATAACTATGACCATGATGCTTAGTAAGAGTGGGAGTTACCACGCAGGCTTTTTGTGCTTGCGGGCAGCGTGGCCCGAGGCGGCAGCCAATAGGCAAATGTTGCAGAGTAGGGATAGTCCCTTTAAGTGCATAAAAAGGTTCTTTATGCGCTAAACCTTGTTCGTAGTCAGGCAAGCTTTTTAGTAATGCTTGCGTGTATGGATGGCGAGGCTGTTTAAATATTTCATGGGTTGGGCCTGCTTCAACCATTTGCCCGCAATATAAAACATGAATGCCATGCGACCAATGTGCAATCTCTTCAAGTTCATGAGAGATCATCAAAATAGACATGTTTTTAAGTTGGTTTAAGCTTTTTAGTAATCTAAATACTTGTGCGCGAGTTGTGCTCTCAAGCGCTGTAGTTGGCTCATCTGCTATCAATAGCTTTGGAGTGCGGGCAATGGCCATTGCAATCATTACTTTTTGGCATACGCCCTCTGAGAGCTCATGAGGGTAACTACTTAATACCGCTTCGTGGTTTTTAATGCCCACCTTATGAATAAGCGCTTTTACTCTGTCTTTTCTCTCGCGGTTGCGCTTTAAAAAGAAACCTTTAGTTGCGATCTCTGGGAGTGTTTCGGCAATTTGGTCAAATATTTTAGCGGTTGGGTCAAGGCAGCGACTTGGATCTTGATAGATCATCGCTATATCTTGGCTTACTATTTTACGGCGTTTCTCTGGGCTTAAACGCATTAAGTCTACGCCGCGCCAATGAATACGGTCGGCAGTAATGTCCCAGCGTTCGTTCAATACACCAATAATCGCTTTTGCTATTAGACTTTTACCAGAGCCAGACTCGCCTACAAGCGCATGTACTTCGCCCTCTTTTAAGCTAAAGCTCACTCTGTCTACGGCTCTAATTACAGTTTCAGAGGTACGTAGTTCAATTGTTAAGTTACGAACATCGAGTAATTGCATTTAATCAGCCTTACGTGCTTTTAGCACTTGTCGCAGGCCATCGCCTACTAAATTAGTAGATAACACGGCTAAAAATAACAGTACACCAGGTAGTGCTACAGTCCACGGTGCTAAATAAATGAGGCCTAGGTTTTCGGCTAATATTGCGCCCCATTCGGTCGTCGGTGGCTGAGCCCCTAATTTTAAAAATCCCAGTGCTGAAATATCTAATATAGCGGTAGAAAGCGCCATCGTGAATATAACCACAATGTGCTCATAAATATTAGGGAAAATACCGCGCGATATAATATGCCAATTAGACGCACCATCGAGTCTAAACGCAGTAATGTAGTCTTTACTTAATTCATCAACAATCAAGTTACGCACTGAGTGAATAAATTGCGGCAGTAGCGCTAAAATAATTGCCCATACCGTATTCATTAAACCCGGGCCGAGTATGGCGATTATTATTATTGCCAATAACAAAGAAGGAATAGAAAGCGTTATATCAAGTAAGTGATTTAAAAAGCTTGAACGCAGTCCTTTACTAATCCCTGCAAAAGTACCCACTAATACACCAAAAATAGTCGTGATTAGGGCGGCTACAACAGAGAGGCCAAATGTATACGTAGCACCATTCATTAAGCGCGAGAGTACATCACGGCCTAAATCATCGGTACCTAAAAGAAAGCGTACATCGCCCATTTCTCGCCACGATGGCGGAATAAGCAGTGCATCACTGTGTTGTTGGTTTACACCATACGGGGCTAAAAAAGGAGCGGTGGCGGCTAATAGTGCAAACGCCATAAATATCCATAAACCAACCAAAGCAGGGTGGTTATTTTTAAACTTTCGCCAAAATCGCGCCAGTGGCGATTTATTCGACTCTTCAGAAAATAAATTAAACTTTGCCATGGGCCTGATTCCGCGAGAGTGGATCGAATAAAGTGTAAGTAAGCTCAGCTGTAATAGAAGCTAAAATAACAAATAAAGACACTGCCATTAACCCGCCTTGAATTGCAGGAAAGTCACGCTGATAAATACTATCGATTAACCATCGGCCAATACCCGGCCACGAAAAAATAACTTCGGTAATCATCGCAAGCGTTATTAGCGTACTAAATTGCAAACCAATTTGCTTAATTACCGGCAGTAATGCATTACGCAGTGCATGGTGCATGATAAGTTGGCGGCGGTTAAGGCCTTTTGCCCTAGCTGTTTTAATAAAGTTTTGATCCATTACTTTAAGCATAGACTCGCGAGTAAAGCGCACTAATACAGTGGTTGGATACATAGCCAGTACAATAGTCGGAAGTGTTAAATGGCGCAGCGCATCAACAAAGGCCATTCCTTTATATGGAAAGCCAGCCAGTGCAATATCAATTAAAATAAATCCAGTACTGGCGGGTATTTCGTAAAGGAGCCCCATTCTGCCCGACATAGGAAACCAGCCAAGCTTTAATGAAAAAACCATTATTAATAACAATGCGAGCCAAAATACAGGCATTGAATAACCCACCATAGTGGTAGAGTTTATAAGCTTGTCGGGCCAACGTTTATGATACCCAGAGCCTAAAATGCCAGTCGGTACACCAATAACAACCGATACAATTAATGCGTATACGCTTAGCTCTAAAGTAGCTGGTAGCAAATCAACAATATGGCTAAACACACTATTACCAGAGGCAAACGAAAGCCCCCAATCACCCTGAAATATTCGCCCTAAAAAGGCAATGTATTGCATAAAGTAATTGCTGTTATATAAATATTTGTCTTCAAGCTCACTATGCTGTGCAAAGTTACTACTTGGTATGCCGCTTAAATTACTTAGCGGATCACCGGGAAATAAATACGCCAGTGAAAACGTAAATACGCTGAGCATCAGTATCATAAAAAAGAACAAACCAAGGCGACGTAAAATATAATCTAAGATCATTATTTCTTCCTCGCATTGGCAAGCGAAATAGCGCCAAATGGGCCAAGTGTTATGCCTTCCACGTCGGCGCTACTCGCTTGAAAGCGCAGGCCATGAGCAATCGGTAATAACGGCAGCTCTTGAATAATTAAGCTTTGTGCGTCTTCGTAGTATTTTTTACGTTTGTTTAAATCAGTGGTGTCTAGTGCTTGAGTGAGCAATAAGTCAAATTGGGGATTACACCAGTTTGCTGGGTTTTTACCACTAAAAGTAGCGGTACAACTCAGCAGTGGGCTAAAAAAGTTATCAGGATCGGGTGTATCTGCGGCCCAACCAAGTAATACACTGTCGTGCCTATGCTCGCCAATACGTTGAATAAACGTGTTCCATTCATATTCTACAATGCTTACATTAACGCCCACTTTGCGTAAATCACTCTGCATAAGCTCAGCCATTTTACGCGCATTAGGGTTATAAATACGACTCACAGGCATAGCCCATATCGTCATATCAAAGCCGTCAGGTAAGCCTGCTTCAATTAGTAACTTTTTAGCAAGTTCTGGATCAAACGTAGGTATATCTTCTTGTGGCTCAAACGCCCAAGAGGTTGGCGGCAAAATAGATTGTGCGCGAGTACCGTTACCGTAATAAACCGCCTGCATTATTTTATCTACATCTATTGCATGTGCGAGTGCTTGGCGTACGCGTAAGTCGTCAAACGGGGCACGTTCTGTATTAAACGCCCAATAACCTATGTTTAAGTTCGTTTCTTTTTCAACGTTTATATCATCACGTTGCGCTAAAATACTCAATTGCGCACTACTTGGATGAGCCGTTACATCGCACTCTTTAGTCAGCATTTTTGCTATACGCGTAGTGCCGTTAGGGGTTATGTCGTAAACCAATTGTTCAAGTGCAACGTCGTGCTTCCAGTAAAGTGGATTACGGTAAAAGCGTACAAGGTGATCTCGGCGGTATTCTTTGTAAATATACGGGCCGGTGCCAATAGGGTACTGATCAAATAAGTTTTCTTGGTTTTTTTTCTTAAGTTCCATGGCGTATTCTTCTGAAAGTACCACGGCAAAGTCGGTGGCCATATTAGCTAAAAAGCTGCTTTCAGGATTAAACAATTCAAAACGCACTTGGTAGTCAGACACGCGCACAATTTTACGAATAAGTTGATCAATCCCCACACTTTGAAAATACGGGTAATTGGCATCGCCCACAAAGTGATATGGATTGTATACATCGAATAATCGGCTAAAGGTGAATATAACGTCGTCGGCGTTAAAATCCCGCGATGGGGTAAAATAAGAAGTTGTATGAAACTTTACATCTTTACGCAAGGTAAAGGTAACCGATTTACCATCTTTACTAATTTTCCAATCGGTTGCTAACTCACTTTGAAATTCTGCCGTAACAGGGTCAATGCTAATTAAACGGTCGTATAATTGGTTAGCAATTATATCAATAGTTGAACCGGTGGTCGTGACTTGCGGATTAAACGACACAGGGTTAGCTTCAGCGCAATAAACTAAGCCTTGGTTTTTTTCTTCTATGATTTCTTCTTTGCTATCAAGGCAACCAACTAAAGTGGTGGCAAGCAAAACAAGTAATAATTTATGCACCCGCATAACCTCTGACTATTGTTGATCCAACAAGTTGTATTTTTTAAGATAACCACGTAATTGATGATACGTTAAACCAAGTACTTCTGCAGTTTTCTTTTGATTAAATTGGCTATGTTCGAGCGCTTTATTAATCATGTTTATTTCAAAGTCGCTAGAACGCTCTTTTAAGCTGCACGGAAATTGAATATCAACGGCTGAATCATTGCTTGTTTGAGTAATCGGCGGCGCAACAACAATAGGCTCGGCGTTAACAGTTTGAGCCGCTATAGGTGCTTTAATGCGCGCTTTTGGTCTAAATGGGCTATCGAATGGGTCTAAAATAATCTGGTGAACGGGGATATGTTCACTACCGTGGCGATACAAACTGCGTTCAACCACATTTTTAAGTTCACGAATATTACCAGGCCAATCATAACTAAGCAGTGTTTCTGTTGCGCTTCGGGTAAAACCGCTAAACAGTTCCCACTCTAAATCGCGCGCCATATTCATCGCAAACTGCTCAGCAAGAAGCATAATATCGTCTTGGCGTTCGCGCAGTGGCGGCAGGGTAATTACATCAAAGGCAAGGCGATCGAGTAAGTCACTTCTAAATTCACCTTGCTCAGCTAAATAAGGAAGATCTTCGTTTGTAGCACACACTAAGCGTGTATCTACTTTTACAGTTTGTTTGCCGCCAACACGTTCAAACTCACCGTATTCTATAACGCGCAGCAATTTTTCTTGTACCATAGCTGAGGTATTAGCTAATTCATCTAAAAACAGTGTGCCGCTGTTAGCGCGTTCAAAACGACCTTCGTGGCGTTTGCTTGCCCCCGTAAAAGCCCCGCTTTCGTGGCCAAACAATTCACTTTCGAGTAAGTTTTCGTTAAGTGCTGCACAGTTAAGTTTTACGTAGTTTTGATCCCAACGCTTTGATAAAAAGTGTAAGCGTGCTGCTATTAGCTCTTTACCTGTGCCGCGTTCACCAATAATAAGTACCGGTTTATCTAAATTAGCCAGTTGCGATACCTGATCTAATACAGACAGAAAGCTATCTGATTGGCCGAGTAAATTATCCTGTTGGCGATATTGGCTCATATTTCCTAACTCTTGGTCATTTTTACTAACAGTTAGTGTATTTCATAAGTAGGGATAACTAAAGAAATTTGTATATTTAGTTTAACGTAATGAAAATAAAGTGTATTTTAACTTTTAAAAAGTTGGCAAGCATATTGATACTAGTTATAGCAGACTAACTACGTTTTAATTACAGAGGTAAATGTTATGGGAATTTTTTCACGTTTTGCAGATATTGTTAATTCTAATATCAACGCCATTTTAGATAAAGCAGAAGACCCAGAAAAAATGGTTCGTCTGATTATTCAAGAAATGGAAGATACGCTTGTTGAAGTACGTTCTACATCAGCTAAAACATTGGCTGAGAAAAAAGAAATTGTACGCCGCTTAGATACGCTTAAGGCACAGGTAAGCGATTGGCAAGATAAAGCCGAACTGGCTTTAAGTAAAGACCGCGACGATTTAGCGCGCTCAGCCCTGCTTGAAAAGCAAAAGTCGGCAGATGCCGTTGCTTCAGTCGCTAGTGAACTTGAACATGTAGAGTCTCATATTGAGAAGCTACAGCAAGAAGTAACGACACTACAAGAAAAGCTAGCAGATGCGAAATCTCGTCAAAAAGCAATTATACTTCGCCAACGTTCGGCTGAGTCGCGTCTTGAAGTGAAAAAGACACTTGATAGTTCAAAAGTAGAAGACGCACTTAACCGCTTTGAACGTTACGAAACCAAAATTGATGGACTAGAATCTCAAATTGAGTCTTACGATTTAGGTAAAAAGACGTTAGCGGACGAAATTGCTAATCTACAAAAAAATGAAAAGATAGATGATGAGCTAGCCGAACTTAAAAAGAAGCTAGCTGATAAATAATTTATAAAGGGGCACTTAAAGTGCCCCACTGCTTAAAAACATCAAAACGGATTGTCAGGAGAGGATTATGTTTGATTCAGACGTAATAATTGTACCATTTGTTATATTTATGATTTTTGTTGCCCCGCTGTGGTTAATTTTACATTACCGTAGCAAAAAACAAGTAAGCCAAGGTTTAAGTGAACACGAACATCGCCAGTTACTTGAGCTTGCACATAAAGCCGAAAAAATGGCAGACAGGGTTGAAACACTTGAAGCATTACTTGATCAAGAGTCACCACAATGGAGACGCAAAGTATGAGTGCCAAACGCGAATTATTAAGAGACCCACAACGCGGTAAAATAGCCGGAGTATGTGCGGGATTAAGTGACTACTTTAATATGGAGTTATGGTTAGTTCGCATTATATTTGTTAGTGCGGTACTGCTAACGGGTGGCCCATTATTTGTGGTAGCGTATATTGCAGCCTGGTTCATTTTAGATAAAAAAGAGCCCGCAACAGTGCAAACTAAAAGCTCAACTAAAACTGACGATCCGCTAGAAGTAAAATTTAAAGTATGGCAAAAGGGCGAGCCACCGCGCCGCGCATTGCAAGATTTAAAAGAGCGTTTAACGCGTGTAGATACTCGCCTTCAAGATATGGAGCGCCATGTAACTTCAAGCGAGTTTACGGTGAGCCGTGAAATTAACAAACTTTAAAGGATTTAATAGCACCTTATTTGCAGCGTGATAAATTACGGCAAATTAGGTGCAAGACACTTTATGAGCCAATCATTTGCAAAAAAGACCTTTAAAAGTATTAAAGGCAAAGCACAAAAAGCCCTTCATCGCAGTTTAGACCAACACGTAAAACTTGCCGTAACTGGCCTAAGTGGTAGTGGTAAAACAGCCTTTATTACCGCGCTTGTTAAACACTTAACAACCCAAGCGGACGATAAAAACTTACCTTTTTTTGATGTAATGCGCGAGCACCGCCATGTGGCCACTAAAGTTGTGCCGCAAGAGGCGTTAAAAGTTCCTACGTTTAATTATACGCGCGCGCTAAATTCATTATTACCCAGCGATGGGATGCCTACATGGCCTGCATCAACCGAGCGGATTAATACGCTGCGCTTGGCAATAAAGTATCAAAGTAATGCAGGGCTGCGCGGCCACTTTTCGCCGCAATCAACGCTTTATTTAGATATTATTGACTACCCGGGTGAATGGCTCCTTGATTTACCTATGCTTGAGCAAAGCTATGCTCAATGGTGCGAGCAGCAATATCCGTTATTAACTCAGCCTTCGCGCGCAAACACATCAAGTGATTTTTTAATGGCCGTTGAGCAACTTGACTTAAACGCTCCCGTTGATGAAAACGCACTTGCCCATATTGCTCAGCTTTATCAAAGCATGTTAGTCGGGCTTAAAAAAGACACCAAACTTGCCATGTTACAACCTGGGCGCATGCTAATGCCTGGCGACTTACAAGGCGCGCCATTGTTATTGTTTTTTCCGGTATCGGGTAAAGTAAATAGTGACGATGTCGTTGCGGGTTCTAATTTAGCGCATTTAATTAAGCGCTTTAACGCCTATATAAAAGAAGTTGTAAAACCATTTTATAATGAGCACTTTAGGCACTTCGATCGCCAAATTGTACTTGTAGATGTACTTAGTGCATTAAACGAAGGGCACGAAACACTCCAAGAGCAAAGCAGTGTAATAAACCAATTACTCGCACACTTTAACTATGGTGAATCGGGCTTTTTTAAACGTTTATTTAAGCCCAACATAGACAAAATATTATTTGCAGCTAATAAGTCAGATCATATAAGTGCTAAGCACCATAAAGATTTAGCACTGCTACTTGATTCGCTCGTGCATGAGCAAAGTAATCACTTAAAGTTTGATGGTGTAAAAATAGAAACCATGGCTATGTCGTCAATTACAGCAACGCAGCCGCGCCAAATTACCGACAAAGGTCAAACACTTGACTGCATTTACGGCAAACCATTATACGAGCCTGATTGGCTTACCTATTTACCGCCGCAACCTCCCTCGCGGATGCTTAATAAAAGTGAGTGGCCAGCACAGGGATTTGAGTTTTTATCGTTCTCTCCAATGCCGAGCCCCGATAAACAACTAAAACATATTCGATTAGATCATGTCATGCAGTACCTGCTAGGAGACAAATTAACATGAGTGAGTCAAACCAACCATTTCAAGCAGGGCGTCGCATAGATACGCAAAGCATTGAGCAAAACGAACCCGTTTTAGCACCTGCAAAAATTATTCAGCACGGACAAAGTGATTACGAAGAACTTGAAGAAGATGAAGCACTAGAGCCAGAAATAGATCTAGAACCTGTGTACAAAAAGTCAAAGTGGCAAACGCTCAAAGGTGTTTTTGCTATTAGTTTTATAGTGCTGGTGCTTTTAGAGTTTGCATACTCGTTATTATTTGCTTTCGAGCAGTCAATTATTTTAGGCAGTGTTTATTTAACCGCGGTTGTAAGTGGTGTGCTGCTAATAGGGCGCTTATTGTGGCGAGAGTACCGAATGCTGCGCAGTTTAAAGCGTAACCAATTGCACCGAGTTGAAGCCGACAGGCTTTTAAACAGCGAGCAAGTAGGCGGTGCATTACCTTGGCTCGAAAAGCTCAATAAACATCAGGAGCTTGATAACTTTGAAACCTTTAAAAACCAAGTAGCGACGCATCACAGCGACAAAGAAATAATGACGCTGTACGCCAATAGTTTATTAATAACCCAAGACACCAAAGCTAAAAAGCTTATAAATCGTTTTGCGACAGAATCTGCACTGCTAGTTGCCCTAAGCCCACTTGCGCTGGTGGATATGATGGCTGTGCTTTGGCGCGGTACTAAGTTAATAGAACAAATTGGTAAAATTTACGGCATTGGTTTTGGCTACGCGAGCCGTATAAAGTTATACCGTATGCTGATAAAACAAGTAATGTTTGTAGGCAGTGCTGAGCTTGTATCTGACCTTGCTGCAACTGCACTAAGTGCTGAGCTTTTAGGTAAGCTTTCGGGGCGGGCAGCGCAAGGTGTCAGCGCCGGTATTTTTACAGCGCGTATTGGTTACAAAGCAATGGAGCTTAGTCGCCCATTACCACGGCTTGAAAACAAACGCAGCTTGTTAAAAGGCACTGTGCAAAGCATCGCAGGTAAAATTATGAGCCGCAAAAAGGCGGAGTCAACACACTAGGGTCTGTTGAACTTTCTAGGTTAAATTTGCGGCAGTCTGTTTGGTATTTAGGCAAGGCAGAGCCTATGTAGTGTGGTTATTCCCCATAAATGGGTGATAACGTAGCATTAATGCCAAACAGGCGCTGCCCAAAGGTTCTTCCTAGGGGCTATTTACTCTTCGTTGCTCGGTTTTTACTTAGCCCACTAGGTTACAAACCTCGCGCCGCGATTAAATAACCCCTAGTTTGAACAAATTTTAATCCGCAAAGATCAACAGACCCTAGATTAGCAGTGGCAATATTTGTGTACAAACGTGCGCTGCACGGTTTTTACACAAATAGCCATCTGAGCATCCGGCATGCTTGCTGTTTGTAAGCGCATACGTTTTGATTGTTGAATCGCAAAAACATAATAATCAAAAAATGAGCCTACAATGAGCAAGCATCATATAAACACCCAGTGTATTCACGGACCACAAAAAGCAAACGACCCGCACGGCGCACTCACTTCTCCTTTGTATCAAACCTCTACCTTTCATTTTGAAAATGCCGCACAAGGTGCTGCGCGTTTTGCAGGCGACGAACCTGGCTATATTTATACGCGTTTAGGAAACCCTACAACCACAGAACTTGAACAAAAAGTTGCTCAACTCGAGAGTTGTGAAGCAGCAGCTGCAACCGCAACGGGTATGGGGGCTGTATCTGCCTCAGTACTGAGCTTTTTATCGCAAGGAGATCACCTTGTTGCTTCAAGTGCTTTGTATGGTTGTACCTTTGCGTTTTTCTCGCATATGTTGCCGCGCTGGGGAATCGAAGTCACTTTTGTTGATATGACCAACGAGGACGAACTACGCGCTGCCATCAAACCTAATTCAAAAATGATATTTGTAGAAACGCCAATCAACCCCACTATGGCGGTGATTGATTTGGCACTCATTGGCGCAGTTGCTAAAGAGCACAATTTAATTAGTGTGGTCGACAACACCTTTTTAACACCGCTACTGCAATCGCCTAAAAAATACGGTATCGACATTATAATGCACAGTGCGACCAAGTACTTAAACGGCCACGGAGACGTAGTTGCCGGTATTGTATGTGGATCGCTTGAGCACATAACACACATTAAAATGACCGTACTAAAAGACATTGGTGCAACTATAAGCCCGCACGATGCATGGCTAATTAATCGAGGCCTAAAAACACTCGCTATTAGAATAGAGCGCCATTGTCAAAGCGCACAAACAATAGCCGAATATCTAGAAGCGCACCCACAAGTAAGCACCGTATATTACCCGGGGCTTAAATCGCACCCAGGTTATAAGTTTATTGGTAATCAAATGAAAGCCGCTGGTGGTGTTATTGCGTTTGAAATAAAAGGCACGCTACAAGATGGCGCACAATTTATTGATAGTATGAAACTTTGTACACTTGCAGTAAGCCTTGGCGACGCTGAAACACTGATTCAGCATCCTGCATCTATGACTCACTCGCCTTATACGCCAGAGGAGCGAGCCGCCGCTGGAATAAGTGATGGGCTGATCAGACTCTCGGTTGGGCTTGAAGATGTTAACGACATTATTAGTGATTTAAACCAAGCTTTTACTAAAATTGGTTAGGTGTAATTAATTGTATACACATAAAAACAAGCTACAGGCCTTTATTTGAAGGTCTGTATTTTTAGTGTGCCACAGGTGTAATTTTAACTTTACGATTAGGGTGATCGCGACAAATACTGATGTTAGCCTATCTATTAAACTTTTCTTCACTTTTGCATAGTATGGGGTCATTCGATATTCAATAGGTTTGAGTATCACACTGACACCGATTTAGGGCTCACACCCAAGAAGGTACTTATGGCTAAAGCAAGTAAATACACATCCAAAACACCAGACGAAAATGGTGTTATACATTGGAGTGATGAAGAAAATAAAATTTGGTCTGAGCTTGTAGCGCGCCAACTTGCATGCATTGAAGGCAAAGCCTGCAACGAGTACATGCAAGGGTTAAAAAAGATTAACCTGCCGCACGATCGTATCCCGCAGTTAAGCGAACTAAACGAAGTGTTACTAGCCACTACCGGTTGGCAAGTTGCACCAGTACCTGCGCTTATCGACTTTGATGAGTTTTTTAGATTACTGGCAAACAAGCAGTTTCCGGTAGCTACATTTATTCGTAGCCGCGAAGAATTTGACTACCTACAAGAGCCAGATATTTTTCATGAAATATTTGGCCATTGCGCCATGCTAACTAACCCTGACTTTGCCGAGTTTACGCATAAGTACGGGCAATTAGGTTACGCAGCGCAGAAAAAAGACCGTGTATACCTTGCGCGTATATACTGGTTTACGGTTGAATTTGGTTTAATGCAAACCGAAGATGGCCTGCGTATTTACGGCGGTGGCATTTTATCAAGTCCAGGTGAAACTCAGTACGTATACTCAAACACGCCAGAAATTAGCCCAATGAATGTGCTTGATGTACTGCGTACGCCGTACCGTATTGATATTATGCAACCACAGTACTACACCATAAATTCGATTCATGATCTGTTTGATATATCGCAAATGGATATTATGACTTTGGTTGAGCGAGCTAAAGAGCTTGGCTTGCACGACCCAAAATTTCCACCAAAAGAAAAATTAGCCAGTTAAACATTAATGCTAAAAAAGCTAAAAGTAAGGATTTAGAATGTCTTCATTAAGTGCACAAAAATGCGAAGCCTGTCATGTAGATGCGCCAAAAGTATCTGACGAAGAGTTAGCGCAATTAATTACTAAAATTCCAGACTGGGTACCAGAAGTACGCGACGGTATTATGCAGCTTGAGCGTGTTTATAAATTTAAAAACTTTAAACAGGCTATCGCATTTACTAACAAAGTAGGCGACATGGCAGAAGACGAAGGCCATCACCCAGGTTTATTAACCGAGTGGGGCAAAGTAACGGTTACATGGTGGAGCCATTCAATTAAAGGCCTACACAAAAACGATTTTATTTGCGCAGCTAAAACAGACGACGTATTTAACGCGCTGTAAAGAAAACTAATTGGGCAAACCAACAAAAGCACTTATTTTATAAGTGCTTTTTTGGTTTTGGGAGGTCATTGCTAACAATGAGCAGCTCGGTATTGTTTTTATCGGCGTAGGTTGGGTTGAGAGAAACGAAACCCAACTTTTTACGTCTTAGAATATTCAATTTTATTGTTTTCTCTAAAGAGTTAGACTCAGAATGAAGAAGGTTAATCATTTAAGGCTTTTTATATGGAATATGTTTATCACTACACTTCTGCAGATGGTTTAAAGGGAATTTTAGAGAGTAAAAGTTTATGGGCTACTAATACAGAGTATTTAAATGATTTTAGAGAAATTAAGGAAGGTATTGATACGATAAAATCGCTTAGACAGAACTTGTATGAATTTTCACAAAGAAAACTCGAAAAAATCTATGCCAAGCATAAAAATATGCCTTTAGAGATTATCCAAGAAGCAATGCAAAATAAAAAAGTGCATCTCGCAAATCATTTTTTAAAGTTTCTGTGGGATATAATTGATAATAATAGCATTGATGAAATTTACACGACTTCATTTACAACTAAGCATGATAGTTTAAATCATTGGCTTACCTACGGGTCAGAGCAAACCTCATACTGTATAAAGTTTAACAAAGAAAAGCTATTTGATGATATGTATTTCAGACAACGAAAATTTTTGAGTGGCTATGATAATGTTGACTACGAACCGGCTACGAATATTTTTCACTCTTTGCTCGAGGAACATTACCTTCCAGAGGTTTTAGGTTACATCTTAAATTCAAATTTAGATTTAGATTTAGATAAGAAAGAACTTGATAAAAAATGTGCTATAGCTGCAATTGAAATTTTTAATGAAGTTATTTTTAAGATTGCCAGTATTAAAGATAGAGCATTTAAGTATGAGGAAGAGTATCGTTTTACCCTATTTCATCCTGGTTCGGTAATGCTAAATGACGATGACCAAATTGATTACTTTGATTTCATAGATTCTTCTGATATCGACTTTTTAGAGCAAGGAGAGCAAGGAGAGCAAGGAGATAAAGATGGAAAGCACTTTCCTTTATGCTATCGCACTCTTAAATCTGGCATTATAGCCCCATATAGAGCGATACCTTTTCCTAAAAATTCAATTGAAGAAATTATAATAGGACCATCAGAAAATAATGAGTTGGCTGTTAAAGGCTTAAAGTCCCTTTTGAGTTCATTAAATTTTGATGTAGAAGTGTCTAGTACTAAAACTTCATTTAGAAGAATTTAAAAAAGCTCTAAACCCAAAGGGCTTAGAGCTTTCTATATACAATTAAAGTTTAGCTAAAACACTTTACTTCAAAGTATCGTTGGGTTTCGTTTCACTCAACCCAACCTACGTGTTACTCATCAATTGAGCGTAGTAGGGCGTTGATGCCTACTTTTTCACGTGTTTGTTTATCTACTTTCTTCACGATGATTGCAGCGTAAAGGCTGTGAGTGCCATCTTTTGACGGTAGTGCGCCTGGTACAACTACAGCGCCTGCTGGTACGCGGCCGTAGTGAATTTCGCCAGTTTCGCGGTCATAAATACGGGTGCTTTGGCTGATGTAAACGCCCATTGAAATTACCGCGCCTTCTTCAACAATTACGCCTTCAACAATTTCAGAACGTGCGCCAATAAAGCAGTTGTCTTCAATGATAGTTGGGTTAGCTTGTAGAGGCTCTAAAACACCGCCTATGCCTACGCCACCTGATAAATGTACGTTCTTACCAATTTGTGCACACGAGCCTACAGTTGCCCATGTATCAACCATGGTGCCGTCGTCAACATATGCGCCAATGTTTACGTACGATGGCATAAGTACTACGTTTTTACCTACAAAGCTGCCTTTACGTGCTACAGCGTTAGGCACTACGCGCATACCACCTTGTTGAAATTGCTCTGGCGTGTAGTCGCTAAATTTAAGTGGTACTTTGTCATAAAACTGGTTTACACCGTCGTTCATTGGTTGGTTGTCGCGAATACGAAACGACAGTAATACTGCTTTTTTAAGCCACTGGTGTACAACCCATTCACCAGATATTTTTTCAGCAACGCGTGCTGCGCCGCTATCAAGTAAATCAAGTGCGTCAATAATGGCTTGCTTTACGTCGCTTGATACTGTGCTTGGGCTAATGCTATCGCGGTTGTCCCATGCGTTTTCGATCATCGTTTTTAAATCTGACATGTGTGTCCTCTATTCTGTTTCGGCGTTGAATTTTTTACGTAATGCCTGATGAATTTTTGCTTGCTCTTCATCAGTCAGCGCTTGGTATTCGTTATTAGATACGACAAAGAAATCCTCGGCACGTTCACCTACCGTTGTAATACGGGCAGCGTGAATGTGTAGTAAATGCGCTTGGAAAACTTCGGCTATTTTGGTTAGTAAACCTTGTATATCGACGGCTTGAATTTCTATTAAGCTACGGTCTTTGCGTGCATGTGGGCGCAACACAATTTTAGGTTTAATATTAAAATCTTTAAAGCGTTGAGAGCGGCTCTTTTTAAAGCGAATCTTTTTACGCGGATCGCTTAGTGCTTGCTCAAGCCCACGTTTAATTGATTGCGCTCGACCACTTGCAATAGGGTCGCCACTTACTTCAAGTATTACAAAGCTAAACAAGACGTAACCGTCTTTTGTGGTCAGTACTTGCGCATGTTGTATTTGCGCTTTTTTAGAGCCAATCACACTTACTAATCGGGCAAACAGTGGGCCAGAGTAGGGGCTGTATACAAATACTTGTGTGCCACCATGCATAGCTTTGTTAGATACAACAACACTTGGCTGGCTTAAGTCTGTGCTAGTTAATAAATGCTCACTTTGCCATGATATTTGTTGTTCGCTAAAGGCGGTAAAGTAGTTGGCTTTAAAGCGGCTCCAAATTAAATCAATTTTTTCCTCTTGATAACCCAGATTTATTAAGCGTTGTTTAGCTTGGTGCTTTTTGTCGCGAATTTGGTCGCGTTGGTCCATTGGGTTTTCGAGCCCTAGGCGCAAAGCGCGCTGCGTGTGTAAGTATAGCTCACGCAGTAGGGTGTTTTTCCAATCGTTCCATAAGTTGTCGTTGGTTGCACGTATGTCGGCAACGGTTAAACAATATAAGTAGTCGAGTTGGCGCTCTGTTTTAACGCGTGTAGCGAAGTCTTTTATTACAGCAGGATCGTTAATGTCTTTACGCTGTGCGGTAACCGACATAAGTAAATGGTTACTTACAAGCCATGCAACGAGCTTTGCATCCACCGATGAAAAACCATGTAATTTAGCAAATGCTATTGCGTCAACAGCGCCAAGTTCTGAGTGGTCGCCACCTCGGCCTTTAGCAATGTCGTGAAATATACCGGCTAAATAAAGTAGCTCTGGTTTGTCCATTCGAGTGACTATTTCACTACAAATAGGAAACTCGCTAATGCCTGTTTTATCAAAATATTCGTAAATGTTTTTGATTAATTTGTGAGTGTGCTCATCTACGGTGTACGCGTGAAACAAATCAAACTGCATTTGCCCAAATATATTACGCCACTGCGGTAAGTAGGCGGCAAGCATGCCGTGCTTGTGCATGAGCGTAAATGCGCGGCCCATGCCGTTAGGATGTTTAACTAAGCGTAAAAAGGCTTCGCGACAGGCTGCGTAATCTTGCAAATCGCCCAATAAACGACGGCGCACTTGGCGAATAGTACGAATAGTACTTGGGTAAATATGCGTTATTGCTGGGTTATCGGCTATGTGCTCAAACAATACAAAGAGTTGGTCGCGTCTAAAAAATACCGACGGATCTTTTACGCGTATTTGATGACCTACTTGCTCAAAGTTTCTGTCGAGTTCTATTGCTGCCACAGCACTACTTTCGGGCATTATACTTTGTTCAAAGTATGAAAGTAGCATTTGGTTAAGTTCGCGCACGCGGCTCATTATTCTAAATAAGCGTTTCATCATACGCTCAACAGAGGCTTTACCGTCGCTACCAAAACCTAAAATTTCGGCGGCTTGCGGTTGATGATCAAACAATAAGCGGTTTTCAGCTCGACCTGCAGCTAAATGCAGTGCAAAGCGAATGTTCCATAGGTTTTCTAGGCACTCAGAAAGCTCTTGAAACTCTTCGTGAGTTAAGTATCCGTGGCTTATTAACTCTTGCAGGGTTTCGGTTCTAAAATGCTTTTTTGCCACCCAAATAATGGTTTGTAAGTCGCGCAGACCACCGGGGTTTTCTTTAATGTTTGGCTCAAGATTATACGCGGTGCCGTGGCACTTTCTGTGGCGTAAGTTTTGTTCTTGAACTTTGGCAGTAAAAAATTCACCTGAGCGCCATACTGGCGTTTCAAGAATATGCATTTTGAGTTTTTCAAACTCAATGTGGTTACCAAAAATAAGGCGGCTTTCGAGCAAGCTGGTGGCAAAAGTAACGTCTTCACGTTTTTGCTCAATGGCTTGTTCTATCGTACGCACGCTGTGACCAATCTCTAAGTTGAGATCCCATAGCATGGTGACAAACTGGCCTATTTTTTCGCATATTTCTTCGCTTGGCGGTTTAGTTACAAGCAATAAAAAGTCGATGTCGGAGTAGGGATGTAGCTCACCACGTCCGTATCCGCCTACCGCTATTAATGCTAAATCAGGTTCGCGCGCTAAGTCGTAAACATGAAAAAGCTTAATGAGTAGGCGGTCAATAAACTCAGCCCGGGCATTAATTAAATTCCCAACCGGTTGTTTAGAAAATTCGTTATGTAACCATTTATAAAAATAGCTAGAACAATCGCGATAATCACTAAGTTGCTCTGCATCGCTAAGCAACTTTTTTACTTTGTTGGGTAATGCCACGTGGGCTGGCTCCTTGTTGAACCTTTCACACGGATAAGAATTTTCTTATCAAGTGTTTCGGTTTTATTAGTGTTCTATGATCCGCTCGATAGTATCATCTGATCGTAGCGTTAAAATTTCAACACCATTTTCAGTCACTAATAAAGTATGTTCCCACTGTGCAGACAAACTACGGTCGCGTGTTACTACTGTCCAATCATCTTTAAGAAGTTTGCATTGGCGTTTACCCGCATTAACCATAGGTTCAATAGTTAAACACATACCTGCTTTTAAGGCTTCGCCAGTACCGGCTTTACCGTAATGCATTATTTGTGGTTCTTCATGAAATCCTGCGCCGATACCGTGGCCGCAATATTCACGTACAATTGAGTAGTTAAAGCTCTCTGCATATTTTTGAATTGCTGAGCCAATATCACCCAAGCGCACACCTGGTTTTACCATTTTAATAGCAAGGTATAAGCTTTCTTGTGTTACTTCTGCAAGACGCTTAGCTTGAATGTTTGGTGTACCAACGTGGAACATTTTAGATGTGTCGCCGTGGTAACCATCTTTGATGACAGTTACGTCGATATTTACACTGTCGCCTTCTTTTAATGCTTTGTCATTTGGAATTCCGTGACAAATAACATGATTAACTGACGTACAAACTGATTTTGGAAAGCCATGATAATTTAACGGAGCAGGGATTGCTTGTTGCACATTAACAATATAATCATGACAAAGTGTATTTAGCTCATCGGTGGTAACACCTGGCACTACATGAGGGCCGATCATTTCAAGTACATCGGCCGCTAAGCGCCCAGCTACGCGCATTTTCTCTATTTCTTCAGGGGTCTTGATAATAGCGCTCATTGAGGCTCCAAAGTTGAGTTTTTAACATTTATCGTCGAACAAATTTTGCACGCGATGTTGAGTATTTAATTTTAATATGGTATAAAGCGCGCCGTCTTTTTACAAATAAATTCTTAAATGATTTTTTGTATTTAAGGCAAACACAATTTTATTTTAACACACACACGTATCGTCACATACACTTGGGTGCATTTGAAGTTTAATTACTTCGGTGTTGGTGCTATGGGATATGTGGAGGCCTAACCCTAAACAACTATAGAGGATCTATAAAATGGCAAACGTTTCAATGCGCGATATGCTTCAAGCTGGTGTTCACTTTGGTCACCAAGCACGTTACTGGAACCCTAAGATGAAGCCTTTCATCTTCGGCACACGTAACCGTGTACATATCATCAACCTTGAGCAAACTGTACCAATGTTCAACGACGCACTTAAGTTTTTATCAAGTGCTGCAGCAAACAAAGGTAAAGTTCTTTTCGTTGGTACTAAGCGCGCAGCAAGCGACGCAGTTAAATCAGCTGCTTTAGAAAGCGACCAGTTCTTCGTAAATCACCGTTGGTTAGGTGGTATGTTGACTAACTGGAAAACTGTACGTCAATCAATCAAGCGTCTTAAAGACCTTGAAGCACAAAGCCAAGACGGAACTTTCGAGAAATTAACTAAGAAAGAAACGTTAACGCTTAACCGCGAAATGGAAAAGCTTGAAAAGAGCCTTGGTGGTATCAAAAACATGGGCGGTCTTCCAGACGCGCTTTTCGTTATCGATGCTGACCACGAGCACATTGCTATCCGTGAAGCAAACAACCTAGGTATTCCAGTTGTTGCAATCGTAGATACTAACTCTAACCCAGACGGTGTTGATTACATCGTACCTGGTAACGATGATGCTATCCGTGCTGTAAGCCTTTACACTAGCGCTGTTGCAGCTGCTATTACTGAAGGTCGCGAGAATAACATCGTTGCTCAAGCTGAGAAAGACGATTTCGTTGAAGCTGAGTAATTAGCTGTCATCAAGTCTTCATCTTTTTAAGGTGAAGACTTGCTATTCTTGTCGAGCGGGTAACCCGCTTATCTAACCTGATTTCAGATTTGAGGATTTACTAATGGCTGTAACTACTGCCCTAGTTAAAGAATTACGCGAGCGCACAGGCGCTGGCATGATGGATTGTAAAAAAGCGTTAACTGAGACTGATGGCGACATCGAGTTAGCGATTGAAAACATGCGTAAAAGTGGCGCTGCTAAAGCTGCTAAAAAAGCAGGTAACATTGCTGCTGAAGGTACTATCATCATCAAGCAAAACGCGGGTGTTGCAGTACTAGTAGAAGTTAACTGTCAAACAGATTTCGTTGCAAAAGACGTAAGCTTCTTAGCATTTGCTAACAAAGTTGCTGACGCTGCAATTGCTGACACTATCTCTATCGAAGACTTACAAGCTAAGTTTGAAGAAGACCGTGTTGAGCTAGTGACTAAAATTGGCGAAAACATCAATGTACGTCGTTTACAGTACGTAACTGGTGAAAACCTAGTTGAGTACCGTCATGGCGATCGTATCGGTGTTGTTGTTGCGGGTGTTGCTGACGAAGAAACACTTAAGCACGTTGCAATGCACGTTGCTGCATCTAGCCCTGAATACTTAACACCTTCAGATGTACCAGCCGATGTTGTTGCTAAAGAAAAGCAAGTACAAATCGAAATCGCGATGAATGAAGGCAAGCCTGCTGAAATCGCTGAGAAGATGGTTGTTGGCCGCATGAAAAAATTCACTGGTGAGGTTTCTCTTACTGGTCAAGCTTTCATCATGGAGCCTAAGAAAACTGTTGGCGATATTCTTAAAGAGAAAAACGCAACAGTTACTAGCTTCGTACGTGTAGAAGTTGGTGAAGGTATCGAGAAGAAAGAAGAAGATTTTGCTGCTGAAGTTGCTGCTCAAATTGCTGCTGCTAAAGCTAAGTAAGATTACTATTTGTGAAGGATAATGAAATTAGATGCAATTAAAGTACTATTTGGTTTTGCTTCGCAGCTAGAAATTCTTTAAAATAACCGCGCTTTTATGTTTAACATAAGCGCGGTTATTTTTTATCCATAATTCAATAAAAGTTGGCCCCAATACTATGACTATCAATCGCAAACCTATTTTTAGACGTGTTCTTCTCAAATTAAGTGGTGAAGCTTTAATGGGAGACGAAGGCTTCGGCATCGATCCTAAAGTTTTAGACCGTATGGCACAAGAAATTAAAGAGCTAGTAGAGCTCGACGTAGAAGTGGGTTTAGTTATTGGTGGAGGTAACTTTTTACGCGGTGGATCACTTGCAGAAGCAGGTATGAATCGCGTAGTAGGCGATCACATGGGTATGCTTGCAACGGTTATGAACGGCCTTGCAATGCGTGATGCGCTACACCGTGCATTTGTAAATTGTCGTCTTATGTCGGCTATTCCGCTTAATGGTGTATGTGACGCTTATAACTGGGCTGAAGCAATTAGTTTATTGAAAACTGGTCGCGTAGTCATTTTTGCAGCGGGTACTGGTAACCCATTTTTTACTACCGATTCTGCAGCATGTTTACGCGGTATCGAAATTGAAGCGGATACAGTAATTAAAGCGACTAAGGTTGATGGCGTATACAGTGATGACCCTGTTAAAAACCCAGATGCGACGCTTTATACCCACTTAAGCTACAATGAAATCATTGAAAAAGAATTAAAAGTTATGGATTTAGCGGCATTTACTCTAGCCCGCGATCACAATATGCCATTGAGCGTATTTAACATGAATAAATCAGGCGCGCTAAAACGCGTAATTATGGGTGAAGAAGAAGGTACACTTATTTCTTCACAAGCCTCAGATGAAATAATCAAATAATTAGGATTAAACCGTGATTAACGATATTCAAAAAGACGCGCAAGCGCGCATGCAAAAAAGTGTAACTGCACTAGGTAGCCAATTATCTAAAATTCGTACTGGCCGTGCACATCCTGCAATCCTAGATGGCATTATGGTGTCGTACTACGGTGCTCCAACGCCTTTAAACCAAGTTGCTAACGTAACAATTGAAGATTCTCGTACACTTGCTATTGGTGTATTTGATAAGTCTTTAGCGCAAGCTGTTGAAAAAGCAATTATGGCGTCTGACTTAGGTTTAAACCCTATGTCGGCAGGTACTGTTATTCGCGTACCACTTCCTCCACTTACAGAAGAGCGTCGTAAAGACCTAATCAAAATTGTACGTGGCGAAGTTGAAGGCGGTCGTGTTGCTATTCGTAACATTCGTCGTGATGCTAATGGCGATGTAAAGGGTTTATTAAAAGATAAAGACATATCTGAAGATGAAGCGCGTCAATCAGATGATGCGATTCAAAAGCTTACTGATAAGTTTATTAAAGAAATGGATACTTTATTAGCTGCCAAAGAAACAGAATTGATGGAAATCTAAGCAACTAAAATTATTAGTTTTGAAACGCCGTCTAGGGTATACTAGGCGGCGTTTTTTTATGGAATACTCGATATTTATGGTTCTAGATGCTGACACAATTTCACAGCAATGTTTACCCAAACATGTTGCTATCATCATGGATGGGAACGGACGTTGGGCGCAAGCTAGAAATAGACCTCGTGTGTATGGGCATAAAAAAGGCGTAGACGCAGTTCGTCAATCTGTTCAGTTTTGTACTAAATTAGGGATACAATCGTTAACCTTATTTGCTTTTAGTAGTGAAAACTGGCGCCGCCCTGAAGACGAAGTAAACACTTTAATGGAGCTTTTCTTATTTGTTTTAACAAAGGAAGTTAAAAAGCTTCATAAAAACAATGTAAAACTGACCATTATTGGAGACTTATCACGATTTTCTGAAGGATTACGTAGCAAGGTAGACGCTGCGCATAAGCTGACTGAAAATAACACCGGGTTGCGTTTAAATGTTGCAGCTAATTACGGTGGTCGTTGGGATGTTGCCAATGCGGCAAAACAACTTGCTTTGCAAGTTGCGCAGGGCACACTAAACGCAGAAGATATTACAGAAGAGCGCTTAGCACAGCATATGAGCATGGCAGATCAGGCTGAACCTGATTTACTTATTCGCACTGGTGGCGATGTTCGTATTAGTAATTTTTTACTATGGCAAGTTGCTTATGCAGAACTTTACTTTACCGAGACACTTTGGCCAGATTTTAATGAAGCAGCATTTGCTGAGGCCATTGCGTGTTACGTTGCCAGAGAGCGACGTTTTGGTTGTACGGGCGAACAAATAAAACAATTACTCGCTCAAACCTAAATAGAATAAGGGTCACATTTTGTTAAAACAACGAATTTTAACCTCTCTAGTGCTAGCTCCATTAGCATTGGCTTTGGTTTTTTATACACCGCTTACGTTATTTAGTTACTTTGCTGGTGCAATTGTATTATTAGGCGCATGGGAATGGTCTGCATTTATGGGCCTTTGCGACAAGCTTAAACGTGCTGCCTTTGTTGTGTTTATTGGCGCTTTACTTGCCTTGCTTAATTTACATTGGCCTATTGAATCATTATGGGAAAATGGCAAGCTAGTCGGTGATGCAAATTACGTATTTACGCTTTCGTTTGCTTGGTGGATTGTTGCTAGCTATTTAATTTGGCGCTACCCAGAAATGGCTAAAGCGTGGAATGAAGGCCTAGTTATGCGCGGCATTGCGGGGCTACTCACGCTTGTACCGCTATGGCTTGCACTAAATACACTACGTAGCGCGCAATATGCTGAATCAACTCATTTTGGTTCGGTGCTTATTTTAGTGGTACTTGGTATTGTATGGAGCGCAGATGTGGGTGCTTACTTTACGGGTAAAAGTTTTGGTAAACATAAGTTAATGCCTAAAGTAAGCCCTAATAAAACAATTGAAGGGTTAGCAGGCGGTGTAGTCGCTTCTATTATTTTTGTATTAGCATTTTGTCACTTTACCGATGTTGATTTAGTTGTATGGCCTGTGTACGCGATAATGACAGCATTTATTGCGTTGTTTTCTGCGGTAGGTGATTTACTGGAAAGCATGTTTAAACGTGAAGCTGGTTTAAAAGATAGCGGTCGATGTTTACCAGGGCACGGCGGTATTTTAGATAGAATTGACAGCTTAACGGCTGCTGCTCCAATGTTTGTTATGTGCTATGCGTGGACTCTTAGTTTATGAGCCAAAAGCAATTGCTGGTTATTTTAGGCGCAACAGGCTCAATTGGTTTAAGTACACTTGATGTTGTGTCGGGCAATAAAGAGTTATTTGATGTTTTTGTTTTGGCTGCAGGACAAAATGCAAAGAAAATGGCAGAGTTGTGTATTGAACATGAACCGCTTTATGCGATTATGGCTAACCAGCAGGCCGCAGAGCAGTTATCTGCGTATTTAGCTAATACTCAGTGCCAAACTCTTGTTATGCACGGTGAGCAAGCAATGAGTGACTTATGTGCTCATCCTGATGTTGACATTGTAATGTCGGCAATTGTAGGTGCAGCTGGTTTACTACCCACATTAAGTGCTGTTGAAGCGGGTAAAAAAGTACTACTAGCTAATAAAGAATCTTTAGTTATGTCAGGTCAGTTGTTTATTGATAAAGTTAAACAACATAAAGCCACTTTGCTGCCAATAGATAGTGAGCATAATGCAATTTTTCAATGCCTACCTTCTTCGTTACAAAATGCCAAAGGCGATCAAAAACTACAGCAACATGGCGTAAGTAAAATTTTGCTTACCGGCTCTGGTGGCCCGTTTTTAACGCGTGATATAAATACGTTAAAAGATGTAACCGTAAGTGAAGCCGTTGCACACCCTAACTGGTCGATGGGTCAAAAAATATCAGTAGATTCCGCAACTATGATGAACAAAGGCTTAGAGTTTATTGAAGCTAAGTGGTTATTCAATTGTGATGCGAGTGATATTGATGTAGTTATTCATCCGCAAAGTATTATTCATTCAATGGTGCAGTACCACGATGGTTCTATTTTAGCGCAAATGGGTAACCCCGATATGCGCACGCCAATTGCCCATGCACTTGCGTATCCTGAGCGAATTAATGCGGGTGTTAAACCGTTAAACTTCTCTGACATTTGTGATTTTTCGTTTACTAAACCTGATTTTTCTCGTTATCCAAATTTACAATTAGCAATTGATGCGTGTAGTGCAGGGCAGGGCGCGACAACAACGGTTAACGCAGCAAATGAAATAGCTGTGGGCGCATTCTTAAACGGTAAAATTGGTTTTACCGATATATACAAAATAAATGCACAGACGCTAGAAGCTGCAACTTACACCAATGTGCAAAGCCTAGATGAAATTTTAGAGTGTGATAAATTAGCGCGTATTAGCGCTTCAGAATTTATAACAAAAGTGGCGCATTAATATGTTTGATTTTTTTTGGAATCTTGGCTCATTTATTTTAGCGCTTGGTATTTTAGTGGCCATACATGAATATGGCCATTTTTGGGTTGCACGAAAAATGGGCGTCAAAGTGCTGCGTTTTTCAATTGGTTTTGGTAAGCCACTGTTAAAATGGCATGACAAATATAATACCGAATACGTGATTGCCGCCATTCCATTAGGCGGATATGTAAAAATGCTTGATGAGCGAGTTGATGACGTACCAGCAAATCAACGCCACTTGTCGTTTAACTCTAAATCTGTACAAGCGCGGATTGCTATTGTTGCTGCGGGACCAATGGCTAACTTTCTGTTTGCCATTTTTGCTCTTGCGGTGATGTATATGGTAGGAGTGCAATCGGTTAAGCCAGTTGTTGGCAGCATAACCGAAGGCAGTCGCGCAGAGCAGGCGGGCATTATGCCTTCTCAACATATTATAAAAATTGGTGATGATGACATAACGACATGGCAAGATGTCACGTTTGCGCTTATGTCTAACTTAGGCGAAGAAAGCGTTGAAGTTATTGTTCGTGATAAAAACCTTCAACCACGCGTTAAAACGCTTAATTTAGAGGGTTGGAAGCTTGACCAGCGAGACGTACCACCATTAAGTTCGTTAGGTATTGTGCCATTTAGACCTCAAGCAACTTTAACAATTGCCGCCGTAACTAAAGACTCAGCCGCAGAACACGCTAATTTACAAGTTAACGACACAATTCTGGCTGTAAACGGTGAAACAATAAGCAATTGGCAGCAATTAGTTAATCTTATTACGCAATCAGCTAACAAATCTTTACAATTTAGTGTAAAAAGACAAGATACTATACAAGCCATTACAGTTACCCCTAAAGGGCGCATTGATAATAACGGTATTGAGCAAGGCTTTTTAGGTGTTGCTCCTGTTGTACAGCAATGGCCTGATGGCTATGTAGAGACAAGACATTACGGCCCGCTCGATAGTATTGTGCGAGGCACAAAAGAAACGTGGCGCTTAATTACACTCAGTTTTGACATGATTGGTAATTTAATTACAGGCCAGGTTTCGGTTAAAAATTTAAGTGGCCCTGTGGGCATTGCAGTAGGCGCTGGAACTAGCGTAAGCTATGGGTTAGTGGCCTTTTTAAGCTTTTTAGCCTTAATAAGCGTTAACTTGGGTGTATTTAATTTATTACCCTTACCAGTGCTTGATGGCGGACACTTAATGTATTACATAATTGAACTTTTTCGTAAAAAGCCGGTCTCTGAAAAGACACAAGAGTTTGGTTTTAAAGTGGGTGCCTTGTTACTCATTTTTCTAACATGTTTCGCTTTGTTCAATGATGTATCGCGTTTGTAGTTACAGCGTGGCAAATTACTAATTAGAACACGATTGTAAAGCACCACTAGTAAGGTGTTATGCGGTAATACAGTTGTAAAGGATAAAGATAATAAAATGGCTATAAAAAAACATTTGGCAATAACAAGTTTATTGGGTGCAAGTTTTGCAGCCCTAGGCCAAAACTCCTTTATTGTTGAAGACCTGAAAGTTGAAGGTTTGCAGCGCGTAGCACTTGGTGCAGCGCTAACACATATTCCTATTAACGTAGGCGATAATGTTGATGACTATACGATTTCAAAAACAATAAAGTCACTTTATCGTTCTGGGCACTTTGATAACATAAAAGCACTTCGTGATGGCAACAACGTTATTTTTAAAGTAACGGAACGTCCTACCATCAGCTTTATTGAGTTTGAAGGCAATAAAGACATTAAAGATGAGCAGCTTAATGAGTCTCTTGATCAGCAAGATATTCGCCAAGGTGAACCACTTGATAAAACCGTTATCGATAGTATCGAAAAAGGCTTAGTTGAGTTTTTCCACAGCATTGGTAAATACAACGCTAAAGTAGATATCAGTATTACTAAGCTGCCACGTAACCGCGTTAAACTTAAGTTAGAGTTTGATGAAGGTGATGCTGCTTCTATCCGCCAAATTAACTTAGTGGGTAATGAACTTTTTTCTAATGAAGAGCTTCTTAAACTTGCTGAATCGCAGCAAGATTTACCTTGGTGGCAGTTTATGGGTAGCGACCGTTACCAAAAGCAAACCATTGAAGGCGATTTAGAAAAAATTCGTAGTTATTATTTAGACCGTGGTTACCTACGTTTTAATATCGACTCAACGCAAGTTTCAGTGAGCCCTGAACGTGAATCAGTTTACGTTACAGCTAACTTAACTGAAGGCGTAAAATATAAAGTTAAAGGTTTTGACTTTATTGGTGACTTGCTTGGCCGTGAAGACTTAATTAAAAGTGTTATCCCACTTAGAGCGGGTGAGCTTTATAACGGTTCTGTAGTTACTTCATCTGAAGAGTTTATTAAAAGCTACTTAGCACGTTTTGGTTACGCTAATGCTGAAGTGCGTACAATTCCAGAAATTGACGACGAAAAGCAAGAAGTACAATTAACACTATCGGTTAATCCAGGTAAGCGTGTATACGTTCGTCGTATTATTGTTGGTGGTAACCAAAATACGGCAGATGAAGTACTTCGTCGTGAAATGACACAACTTGAAGGCGCATGGTTATCTAATCAAAACCTTGAGCGTTCAAAACTGCAAATTCAACGTCTACCTTACATGGAAACTGTTGATTTTAACGTAGTGCCTGTACCCGGTGTGGATGACCAAGTAGATGTAGACTTTACTGTAAAAGAGCAATCTGCAGGTAGCTTTAATGCTGGTCTTGCTTATGGTTCTTACTTAGGTCTGCAGTTTAATATTGGTGTAACAGAGTCTAACTTTTTAGGCACAGGTAACCAAATTGGTTTAAACCTTAATACGTCTACAGGTTCTGAAAGCTTAAGCTTATCGTACACAGACCCATACTTTACGCCAGATGGTGTATCGCAAGGCAGTAGCATCTTTTACAGAAACTACGATGCAAGTAAATTCAGTCTTGTTGAATATAAATCGAAAAGTTATGGTTTAGGCACAAATATTGGTTTTCCAATTGATGCTGTAAATCGTGTTAACTTTGGCGCCCGTTGGATTAAAGAAGAGCTTTCGGATATTGCAGAGTACGAGCAAACGCGTGTACTTCGTGAAACATTCTTAGATCCAGATAACCCAGATGCAGGCTTTGACTTTACTAAGTATGAGCTGAGTGTTGGCTGGTCGCGTATCACCGTTAACCGTGGTTTATTCCCAACAGCGGGTTCGCGTCAAACTCTAAACTTAACAGCAACAACGCCTAACTCAGATCTTCAGTACTTTAAACTGAATTACGATTCGCGTTTTTACTGGCCTATATCAAATGACCACCGTTGGGTATTCTCGACGCGTGCAGCACTTGGTTATGGTAACGGTTATGGTTCTACAAACGGGTATGAGCAAACACTTCCATTCCAAGAGTACTTCCGTATAACTGAAATGGAACTACGTGGCTTTGACCGTAATACAATATTACCACGTGCTGTGTCGCGTATACCTTCGTCTATTCCGGGTACGCCAGGTGCAGACGGCACTACAACGGGTAATATTGGTGGTGCATCAGAATTTGATATTCTAGTGCCACAAGGTCGTATTGGTGGTAATGCTAAAGCAGTGGCAGGTATGGAGCTAATTGTTCCTACACCATTCTTAGATGAAGAAAATACCAGCTCTGTACGTACTAGCTTCTTTGTTGATGCTGCAAACGTATGGGATACTGAGTTTAACGTAGACCGCTATCAAAACTTAGGCGTTGATGAACGTGCTAAATTAGATGACTATTCAGACCCAATGCGTTTTAGGGTTTCAACCGGTCTTTCATTACAATGGATCTCTCCAATGGGTCCAATGCTGATCAGTTTTGCGTATCCATTGCAAAAAGAAGAAGATGACGATACGAAAACCATCAGCTTTAACATTAGTAACACTTTCTAAAGGAGTTTTTTGTGAAAAAATTATTTAAATCAACAGCTGTAGCAGTTTTAGCAACGTTAATGATGGGTACTTCTGTGAATGCATTTGCACACAAAGTAGGTATTGTTGATATGCAGGAAATCTACAAGCAAATTCCTCAAATGGCTAAAATTGAACAGTCTTTACAAACTGAGTTTGCTGAACGTCGTCAAGAGCTTGAAAAGTTACAAGGCGATATTCGTTTTGAAGCTGAAAAATTTAAACGTGAAAGTACAACTATGAGCCAAGCTCAAAAAGATACTCTGCGTGAAAAAATTCAAGGCATGCAAAAAAATCTTGCTGAACAAGGTCGCCCTTTAGAGCAAGAGATTAAAGCGCGTCAAAACCAAGAGCTTGCTAAAGTTCAAGGTGTAATCATCAAAACAATTGAAGAGATTGCTAAAGACGGCGACTTCGACGAAGTTAAAGTAAAAGACACTACTATTTACTTTAACCCTAAAGAAGTGACTGATCTTTCATCTAAAGTTGTAGCCGCTGTTAGTAAGAAATAATCACTCTATGCAAAATTATACGCTTTCGCAAATTGCGGAACTTCTAGGCGCCGAACTTCAGGGTGATGGCGCTTTAGAAATAAAAAAAATAGCGACACTTGCAAATGCCCATTCTGGGCATATTGCATTTTTAGCGAACTCAAAATATCGATCGCAACTTGAAACTACCCAAGCGAGTGCTGTAATAGTAAGCCAAGCCGATGCAGAGTACTTTTGTGGCAGCAAAATTATTGTTGCTAATCCGTATGTAAGTTACGCAAAATTAGCGCAATTTATGGATACAACACCACGCTCAGCCTCGACGGGTATTCATCCAAGTGCAACTGTTCATTCAACAGCGATTGTTAGTGATAGCGCCGCTATTGGTGCTAACGCAGTCATTGAAGCTCATGCAGTAATAGGTGACAACGCGCAAATTGGTCCGAACAGTTTTATCGGGGAACGTGTTAAAATAGGTTCTGGCACTAAGCTTTGGCCTAGTGTGACTATTTATCACGATGTTGAAATTGGTTCAGATTGTTTGTTTCAAGCAAATAGTGTTGTAGGTAGTGATGGGTTTGGCTATGCAAATGAGCGCGGGCAGTGGGTTAAAATACCTCAGCTTGGTTCAGTGATCATAGGCAACAAAGTTGAAATTGGTGCAAGTACGACAATTGATCGTGGTGCACTGGACAATACCATCATTCATAGCAATGTTATTATAGATAATCAGTGTCAAATAGCGCACAACGTTGAAGTTAATTCAGGCACCGCAATAGCGGGCTGCACTGTACTTGCAGGAAGCGTTACCATTGGCAAGAACTGTCAAATTGGTGGCATGGTTGCAATTAATGGTCACATGTCTGTATGTGATGGTGTTATAATTACAGGCATGAGTATGGTGACAAAATCAATCACCGAACCAGGTATTTACTCATCTGGTATGCCCCATACAACAAACAAAGAATGGCGTAAATCAATAGCTCACTTGCGTAACCTTTCAGACATGAAATCTCGTCTTAAAGCGCTTGAAGCATTGGCTAAGTCATAACGTTGAACACTAATAAGGATGCTATTTTGGCAAACGAATTAAATAGCCTTGATATTCAAGAAATTTTAAGTTTATTACCGCACCGTTACCCGATGCTATTAATTGATCGTGTTATTGATTTTACACCTGGCAAGTCTTTACATGCTATTAAAAATGTTTCTATAAATGAACCAATTTTTACTGGGCACTTTCCAAATCAGCCAATTTTTCCTGGTGTGCTAATATTAGAATCAATGGCGCAAGCAACGGGTTTATTAGGTTTTAAAACAGTAGAAAACCGTAGCGAAAACGAATTATATTTGTTTGCTGCTGTTGATAATGCACGTTTTAAACAACCTGTAATTCCTGGTGATACAATGCATCTTCATGTTGAGTTTTTAAAAGAACGTCGCAACATTTGGAAGTTTGCTGCAGAAGCTAGAGTCGACGGCAAAATAGTGTGTAGTGCCGAAATTATGTGTGCGAGAAGAGAGTTTTAATAGTGATCCATTCTACAGCAATAATCGAACCTGGCGCTAAACTAGGCAACAATGTCTCAGTTGGTCCGTATAGTTATATTGGCAATGATGTTGTTATCGGTGATAACTGTATTATTGAGTCTCACGTTGTTGTTAAAGGGCCGTCAACTATTGGCTCTGGCAATCATATTTTTCAGTTTGCGTCTGTGGGCGAAGCCTGCCAAGACAAAAAATACAACAACGAGCCAACCACATTAATCATGGGTGATAACAACGTTATCCGTGAATGTGCCACTATTCACCGTGGTACGATTCAAGACCAAGGTGTTACTAAGATTGGTAGTAATAATTTGTTTATGGCTTATACACACGTTGCACATGACGCGGTAATTGGCGATAACGTAATTTTTGCTAACAACGCAAGTGTGGCCGGCCATGTACATGTAGGCGATTGGGTTATCCTTGGTGGTAATTCGGGAGTTCATCAGTTTTGTAAAATTGGTGCACATGCCTTTATTGGTATGTATTCAGGTGTTAACAAAGATGTACCACCATTTGTTACTACCATTGGTATGCCTGCAGGTCCTGCAGCTATCAATAAAGAAGGCATGAAGCGTCGTGGTTTCGAAAGTGATGAAATTATGGCTGTACGCCGTGCATACAAAGCATTTTATCGTAAAAGCTTAGGTGCTGAAGAAGCTATTGAGTCGCTTAATGAAGATGCCGCAAAGTATCCTGCTGTGAAATTGATGGTCGACTTTGTTAAAAACTCAGAGCGCGGCATCGTAAGATAATTCGCGGGTTTGCTTTAAGCATTAAAAAAACCACCCTAGATGATAAATCGAAGGTGGTTTTTTATTGCCCTGCTTTAAGCTAATTCAGTTAATACTCAGGGTAATTGAGTTAGTATGCGGGTAATTTATATAATAAAAGCCGTCCTATGCGTTTACCTAAGTTAGTAGTCACTCTTTTTATTACTTCAGTTTTAGCCGCTTGTAGTAGCCAGCCTATTGTTAAATCATCTGCTGGAGAAATCACTCAAGTTGGGAAAGCATCTTTTTATGCTGATAAATACCACGGAAGAACAACCGCCAACGGAGAGCGCTTTAGCCAACAAGCCGCCACGGCAGCTCATTTAGAATTCGATTTTGGTACTACGGTGGTTGTTACTAATCTAGCCAATAACAAATCAGTCACGGTAAGAATTAACGATAGAGGCCCGTATGTGCGAGGTCGTATTATTGATTTATCAAAAAGTATGTTTAAAAAGATAGCCGACCCTAAGGTCGGCGTTATTGATGTATCAGTAAAGGTTTTAAAACCGGGTAGTTAGCGCAACATAACCAGGATAAGCCCCACTGAGCTCTTTATGAGAGCCTTGTGCGACTATTTTACCGTTTTCTAACCATACAACATTATCCATTTGAGCAAGTAGAGCGGGATCGTGCGTAATTGTGAGCACGCTCGCGTTATTCATAACATGCATTATTGCTTGCATTACCCCTTGCTTAGACTGATTATCAAGACCTTCTGTTGGTTCATCAAGAACTAAAATAGCTGGGCTTTTAAGTAATGCTTGTGCAATGGCTATACGTCTAGACTGACCTTGCGACACATTACGCCCGCCAGTGCCTAATCGTGTTTTTAAACCTTCTTTTAGTTCATTAAACCATGGGCTTAATTGCGCTAATGAGAGCGCTTCAATCATTTGCTCTTTAGTTACATTTGGCGCGGCATAACGTAAATTTTCACTCAGTGTGCCATCAAAAATATGGTGTTGCTGGGCTAATATATTTATCACACTTGCGCGTATATCATTATTTAACGAATGTAAGTCAACAACGCTATTTTGATTACTTAGCGTTATGCTGCCTTGTTGCAAAGGCCATAAACCAGTAAGTAGATTTACAAGCGTTGTTTTACCGCTGCCGCTTCTACCTACAATCGCTACTTTTTGCTGGGGCATTAGCTCAAAACTGATATTAGTAAGCGCTGTTTGCTCACCATATTGGTAGCTAATATTGTTAAGTGCTAACGTGTGGTTTTGTGAGTTAAAGTTTTCATCAACGTCTACATGTGTATCTTTAGCTTGTGAGTTAGCGGCTTTATCTTCAAGTGTAAACAACCGCTCTGCTGCTTTTAATACACTAGGAAGCTCTATAAACGCATTGGGTAGTAGCAATACGCTTTCAAAGCTTGCCAGTACAAATAAACTTAACATAGCAAGTTCTACATTTACCATACTGTTGGTGTAAACCAGTGGGACTATGGTTACTATGCTAGCAAGCATGGCTAATTGAACAACCAACAAGCTTAACCCATCTGAGTTTGCTAGTGCTTTGTGGCGAATAAATAATTGCTGATTGTACTGCTCGCTTAATTCGTCGCACTTATTAAGCTGCTGCGAACGGGCTTGATAAATACTAAGCTCTCTAAGTCCTGTGAGTGTATCTGAAAGCTCAGAGCGAAGTTGTGCACTAAGTTGTGTTTCTTTATGGCTGTTTTTAGTGAGCTTTGCGCTGAGTAGGGCAGGTATAACCACACCAATAAGTATAATGCCAGTAAAGCAAATAAGGGCGACGTTGCCATTATAGGCCGACATAAACAGCATGATGATTGGCACACTTAAAATAGCGACTAGCATAGGAAGTAAAACGTTTAAATAAAACTTGTCGAGTGCGTCTACATCGTTTTGTAATCGGTTAACTAGATCAGCGCTGCGGCTCATTGCTAAATCAACATTGTTAAGCTTACTTAACGTTGCAAATACATTGGTACGTATTTCACTTAGTAATAAAAACGTGGCGTTATGAGTAACTAGGCGTTCGCCATAGCGCGATGCTGTTCGCACAATTGCTAAAAACCGAATCGTTCCTGCTGGAGTAAAGTAGTTCATTTGCACGCCCGCAAGACCTGCAGCCGCCATTGACGCTAAAAACCAACCAGATATAGCCAACAGGCCCACATTAGCTAATACCGTAATCGTTGCTAAAAATGTACCCAATAGCATAGCTTTATAATGAGGAGCACAAAGCTTTAATAAGCGAATAAAATTATGCATGCGCAACCCCTTGTTTGGCCGTTTTTAATAAATCAGCAAATGCACCATTTTGCGCTGCAAGTGTTTCAAAGTGACCTTGCTCAGCTATTTTCCCATCGTGCATAACAATGATATTGCTGGCATGTTTAACGGTATTTAGTCGATGAGCAATGACTAATACTAAGTTATTTTTAGCGTATTCATTAATAGCATCTTGAATAAGCTGCTCTGTTTGGCTATCAAGGTGTGCTGTAGGCTCATCAAGCACTAAAACTGGTGCTTGTTTTATGAATGCACGTGCGAGTGCTATGCGTTGCTTTTGTCCGCCAGAAAGCCCTTCCCCTTGCTCACCTATCAGTGTGTTAAAACCATCGGGTAGGGTATTTATAAATTCAAGCACACCAGCTTGCTTTGCTGCATGTTCAAGCTCTTGCTGTGTGGCAGTTGGTTTGGCCAATTTAATGTTGGCAGCAATGGTGTCGTAAAACAGCGTCGCTTTTTGTGGTATCCATGCAATGTTATTTTGCAGGTAAGTAATATCGGTTGTGCTTAAACTCTGATCATTAATAGATAGGTGGTTTATCACCTCAGGGTGAAACCCTAATAAGCAATCAAACAACGTACTTTTACCTGAGCCACTACTGCCCACAACGGCAATTAAGCCTTTATTTGGCAGTGTTAAATTTATATTTTTAATCCCTTCGTTACTATCTGGGTATATAAAATTAAGGTCGGTAATACTTATGGAGTTAATTGTATTTAAAGTTAAATTGTTTTCAGGCGTGCTGGTAGTTACGGGCTCACTTTCGTCACTTGGCAGTGGTGCATTTAAAATCGCAACCATATCGGCAGCGGCACTAATGCCTTGTAAACGTGCATGGTAATGGCTACCTAGCTGGCGCAGTGGTAAATAAAATTCAGGCGCTAAAAGCAGCACCACAAAGCCAGTAGCAAAATCAAGAGTGCCAAAAAACAGTCTAAAACCAATAATTACTGCGACTAATGCCACGCTAATGGTGGCTAAAAACTCAAGTGCAAATGATGATAAAAAAGCAATTTTTAAAACATCGAGTGTAGCGTGTCTAAAATCATCTGAAATTTTAGCTATTTGTTTAAGCTCGGTACGTGTTGCATTAAATAGCTTGAGTTGAGTTAAACCTTGTACGCGGTCAAAAAAGTAATTGCCCAGTACAGCAAGTTGCTTCCAGCGTTTTTGGTTTAAAGCTTCGGCTTTTGAGCCTACTAAAATCATGAAAAAAGGAATGAGCGGGGCAGTTAATAAAAATATCAGCCCAGCTTTATAATCTGTCGGAAAAATAACAACCAATATTGCCAGCGGAATAAGCGCGCTGTAAGCAGCACCGGGTAGGTATTTAGCATAATAGTCGTGGAGTGCTTCTACGCCATTATGGAGGGTATTTAATGTAGCGCCTTGGCCGTGTTGTTCTATATAGCTTGGGCCAAGTAAGCTGAGCTTATTTAGAAGTGTTTGGCGCATAGCCGATTTTATTTTAAGTGCAGCATATGCACTCAAGCGTTCGCTTAATGCTAAAAACACCGCGCGCAATAAAATAATGCCTGCTAAGGGCCATAATAAATGAGTAACTTGGGCTAAATTATTACCTTCAAACATAACGTTGTGAATAGTTTGCGCAAGTAAATAAGCACCTGCAATCATCAGTAATGCGTTAAAAGTACCCAGTGCAATGCTTAACTTTAACCACACTGCAGCGGGTTTACTTTGACGCTTTAAAAAAGCGCGCAGTGATTGCTGCTGCGCGCGATCTGGTCGGGGGTTAGTCGTCATCTTTTGTGTTGTTAGCATCGTTTAATAAATCGTGCATGGCTTGTTCATCATCAGCAATGCTGTTTTTATTTTGATGAAATTCGTACCACATTACATTTATTACACCTAAGGTACAGGCCAAAAGTACACCTAAAATCCAAGCGAAATACCACATAGTTTAGTCTCCTTAGTAGCTACCGTGAGTGTTGTTTTCAATTTCTTCAACCGTTACTCTGCGCCACATTTTTACATAACACCAGGTGGTGTAAGTTAAAATAAGTGGGACAAAAATACACACTGCAACAAACATTACATTGAGCGTTTTATGGCTCGATACCGCATCCCAAATTGTTAAGCTAATATTTGGATTGTTGCTTGATGGCATAATAAATGGGAACAGTGAAACACCGGCCGTCATAATCACGCCAATTAACATTAAGCTTGTTGAAATAAGTCCAAGTGCTGGTTTATTCAATTTAGAAAACAATAGCGCACTTAGTGCCATTGCAAACGCTAAAATAGGAAAGGTCATAGTCCATGGGCGTTCACTGTAATTGCTAAGCCACGCGCCTTGGGCTGTTGTTACTACTTTAGCTAATGGATCTGCATGGCTTTGTGTATCAGGCATAGATACAATTTGGTAACCCGTTAAATTAGCAACCCAAAAACCAGCGCCTGCAAACAGTATAATAAACACAATCAGTGAATAACGACCATATTGCCCTGAGCGATCTGCTACTGCATCAGCTGTACGAAGCTGTAACCACATACCAGCATGAGCAATTAGCATAGTGATACTCACTAAACCAGCAAGCAAACCAAACGGGTTAAGTAAACCAAAAAATGAACCTTGGTAGCTAACACGCATTAAGTTATCAATATTAAATGGTACGCCTAAAAATAAGTTACCAAAAGCAACACCAAAAACTAATGCTGGAATTGCGCTGCCTGCAAGCAAGCCCCAATCCCAGTTATTGCGCCAGCGTTTTGAGTCTACTTTACTGCGGTAATCAAACCCAAGTGGTCTAAAAAACAAAGCAAAGAGTACTAGCATCATGGCAAAGTAAAAGCCCGAAAATGCAGCTGCATAAACCATAGGCCACGCTGCAAATAACGCGCCACCTGCGGTAATAAACCATACTTGGTTACCATCCCAGTGTGGACCGATGGTATTAATTACCGTACGGCGCTCTGAATCTGTTTTACCAACTAGGCGAAGCAACATAGCAACGCCCATATCCATGCCATCGGTAATAGCAAAGCCAATAAGCAGCACGCCAATGATCAACCACCAAAGCATTTTTAATGTTTCATAATCAAAAATCATGATTGCTCTCCTTCAGTTTGATCAGTTTTATTTGGCAATTCAAAATGATATTTACCAGTATGTAGCGAGCTTGGTCCTTGCTTAACAAAGCGGATCATCAACCAACCTTCAACAATGGCTAAACCAGTATAGAAAACAATAAATCCAGTTAAGCTAATTAAAATATCGTTTACTGTTAGTGACGACGTGGCTAAAAAGGTCGGCAGTATTTCAGATATAGCCCAAGGTTGACGTCCATACTCAGCAACTATCCAGCCAAATTCAATAGCTATCCAAGGTAGTGGAATGCTCAATACGGCAGCCCATAACAACCAGCGTTTTTGCTCAATAACGCGATGTGCGTTGTAGTAAAATGCCAATATAAATACACCCAACATGGCTACACCACAGGCAACCATAATCCTAAATGACCAAAACATAGGGCCTACTTTAGGGAAAGAGTCTTTAACGGCTTTTTGAATGTGCTCTTCGGTAGCATCTACAACATCAGGTGTGTAGCGCTTAAGTAGCAAGCCATAACCTAAATCATCTTTTAGGGTATTAAACTTAGCAACATTTTCTGGCGTATCTTCACCGTTTCTGAGTTTTGTAAGGTATTCATAAGCAATCATACCGTTGCGAATACGTACTTCGTGTTGTTTTTCTAGGTCGTTAATACCCGTTACTTGCTCATCAAGTGAACGCGTAGCAATTAACCCAAGTGCGTAAGGTATTTTAACCGCAGCATGTGTTACTTGCTCTTCTGAATCAGGAAAACCAAATGCGGTAAACGCAGCCGGAGCCTCTTCTGTGTGCCACTCAGCTTCAATCGTGGCAAGTTTTACTTTTTGAACTTCGCCTACTTCGTAACCTGATTCGTCACCGAGTAAAATTACACATAGAATTGATGCTAAACCAAAGCCCGATGCGACCGAAAAAGAACGTTTAGCAAACGCTAAATCACGGCCTTTTAATATGTACCAACTACTTATGCCCAGTACAAACATAGATGCAGCTACATAACCTGCCGATACGGTATGAATAAACTTAACTTGTGCTACAGGGTTAAACACAAGCTCTGCAAAGCTGGTCATTTCCATGCGCATGGTTTGATAGTTAAATTCAGCACCTACTGGGTTTTGCATCCAACCGTTGGCAATCAAAATCCACAGCGCCGACATGTTAGTACCAATTGCCATTAAAAAGGTTGCACCTAAATGTTGGCGTTTAGAGAGTCTGTCCCAGCCTAAAAAGAACATACCTACAAAGGTCGATTCTAAAAAGAATGCCATTAAACCTTCAATTGCCAGGGGAGCCCCAAAAACATCACCTACGTAATGGGAATAATAAGACCAGTTAGTACCAAACTCAAATTCCATGGTAAGGCCTGTCGCCACACCAATTGCAAAGTTAATACCAAACAATTTTCCCCAAAACTTAGTCATATCACGATAAATTTCGCGACCGGTCATAACATAAACCGATTCCATAATAACTAAAATCCAGGTCATACCTATCGTTAACGGTACGAATAAGAAATGAAAGAGAGCGGTAACAGCAAACTGTAATCGCGATAGATCCACAAAGGTTTCATCTATCATTATTGGCTCCTTGAGAGTGACGGATTAACAGGGCAACATTTAATTGGCAAAGTTAAGGTTTAATGAACTTTCAGTAATTACTGAAAGTTTGTAATAGTATTTACTTTTGTGCAATTTTTGTCAACATACATATTAGTAAAACTTAATATATATTTCCTATGCTACATCAGTATTAAAAACAAACAACATAAAGCCTTAACTTACGTGATAAAAAACCAGTTATTTAAAGCGTTTAACCAAACAGTAAAACACGGTAAACTAATAAGCATGAACGCCTGGTTTACTTGTGAAATAAAATCAAATGAATAAAGATAAAAAACAACTACGAATTGGTATTGTGGCAGGTGAACTGTCGGGCGATATTTTAGGTGAAGGTCTAATTAAAGCCCTTAAAAAACATTTTCCGGACGCTATTTTTGAAGGAATAGCAGGACCTAAAATGCAAGCGCAGGGCTGTAAAACACTTTACGACATGGATGAGCTTTCGGTAATGGGGCTTGTTGAGGTGCTAGGGCGTTTGCCGCGTTTGCTTAAAATACGTAAACAACTCGTGCAGCATTTTGTAGATAACCCACCTGATGTATTTATTGGTATAGATGCACCCGATTTTAACTTACGCGTTGAAAAGCCACTTAAAGATGCGGGCATTAAAACAGTACAGTATGTAAGTCCATCTGTTTGGGCGTGGCGCGAAAAGCGAATTCATACAATAAGTGCAGCCACTAACTTAGTGCTTGCGTTACTGCCATTTGAAAAAGAATTTTACGATAAACACCAAGTGCCATGTACATTTGTGGGTCATACCTTGGCTGACGACATAGCACTTGAGCACGACGATACTAAAGCACGTGCAGAACTCGGCTTAAGCCTTGATGACAAAGTACTGGCGTTACTTCCTGGTAGCCGAGGCTCAGAAGTTGGTTTACTAAGTGAAACTTACATTAAAACAGCCGCAGAGCTGCAAGCTAAAAACCCCAATCTTAAAGTTGTGGTGCCATTGGTTAACGAAAAACGCAAAGCGCAGTTTACTGATATATTAAACGCTACCGCGCCAAACCTTAATGTTAACCTGCTTGATGGACAATCAAAATTAGCGATGCAAGCTGCTGATGCTATTTTATTAGCGTCGGGCACTGCAACACTTGAAGGTATGCTTTATAAAAAGCCAATGGTAGTGGGCTATAAAATAAAGCCTTTGAGCTATTGGATATTTAAAACTTTATTTACGTTTAATATTAAGTATTTTTCGTTGCCTAACTTATTAGCAGACGAAGAGCTAGTGCCTGAGTTTTTACAAAGTGAGTGTAATGTGGCTAATTTAACAAATGCGCTTACTCCTGTGCTTAATACAGATAACATTGAGCTAAAAGCACGCTTTTTAGCTATTCACGAAAAAATTAGATTAAATGCCAGCGAACAAGCAGCGAATGCTGTGGCGGAGTTAATAAATGCAAATTGATAGACCTAATGTATCCTTAATTGCCGGTGTAGATGAAGTAGGGCGCGGCCCGCTTGTTGGTGATGTAGTTACTGCCGCCGTCATTTTAGATCCCACTAAACCGATTGCTGGCTTAGCGGACTCTAAAAAATTAACGGATAAAAAACGTCAAGCGCTTGCGATTGAAATAAAAGAAAAAGCATTGTGTTACGCCTATGGTCGCTGCAATCCGACAGAGATTGATGAATTAAATATTCTGCACGCAACGATGCTTGCCATGACCCGCGCAGTAGAGGCATTAAGTACGCAACCTGAATTTGTATTTATAGATGGTAATCGTTTGCCAAAACTCACTATGCCAGCGCAAGCTATTGTTAAAGGCGATAGCTTAGTGGCAGAAATTTCAGCGGCGTCTATTTTAGCTAAAGTAGCACGTGATGACGAAATGATTGAGCTTGATAAACGCCACCCTGAGTATGGCTTTGCAGGGCACAAAGGGTATCCAACAAAAGCACATTTTGCAGCGCTTGAGCAGTACGGCGCGATTGATGAGCATCGTAAAAGCTTTAAACCTGTGCAGCGTGTATTGGCGCAAGCCAATGGTGAGGGTTAAGCATGGCTGCTCCTGATTTTGTTCATTTAAGAGTTCATTCAGATTTTTCGATGGTTGACGGCCTTGCTAAAACAAAGCCAATAGTTGCTAAAGCGCAAGAGCTGCAAATGCCCGCTATTGCGATTACCGATCAAATGAACTTTTGTGGCTTAGTGCGCTTTTATGGCGCCACGCATAACGCCGGTATTAAGCCTATTGTGGGGGCGGATTTTTGGGTTCGTAGTCCTGAATTTCCTGACGAGCCAAGCCGCTTAACCATATTAGCCAAAGACAACGACGGCTATAAAAATATTACCTTATTAATATCTAAAGCGTATCAACGTGGGCATGTGTTTCATCGCCCAGTGATTGACCGAGAATGGCTGGTGGAGCATAAAACGGGCTTAATTATTCTCTCGGGCGCTAAAGATGGTGACTTAGGTAAAGCGTTACTAAAAAATAATCCAAGTGTTATTGAGTCGGTAGTTAGCTTTTATAAGCAGCATTTTAGCGATAACTACTACCTTGAGCTTGTTCGCACTAACCGACCGCTTGAAGAAGACTACTTACACATGGCGGTAGAGCTTGCTACCAAAGAGCAGTTACCTGTTGTAGCAACCAACGAAGTAGTGTTTTTAAAGCCTGAAAACTTTGAAGCGCACGAAATTCGCGTTGCTATTTTTGACGGCTACACGCTTGACGATAAACGCAGACCTAAACGGTTCTCTGAAGAACAATACCTAAAAACATCAGAGCAAATGGCTGAGCTGTTTAGCGACATTCCAGAAGCCCTACAAAACACAGTAGAAATAGCTAAACGTTGTAATGTAACGGTTCAGCTAGGGACTTACTTTTTACCTGATTACCCAACTGGCTCACTTAAGATTGATGAGTTTTTAGTTAAAGTTTCAGAAGATGGTCTTGAAGAGCGACTGCAGTTTTTATTCCCCGACGAAGAAGAGCGAAAAGTAAAACGCGTTGAATACGATGAGCGACTTGATATAGAGCTTGGCGTAATTAACCAAATGGGATTCCCAGGTTACTTCTTAATCGTAATGGAGTTTATTCAGTGGAGTAAAGATAACAATATTCCTGTTGGACCTGGTCGTGGTTCAGGTGCGGGTTCGTTAGTTGCGTACGCACTTAAAATTACCGATTTGGACCCACTTGAATTCGACTTGCTTTTTGAGCGGTTTTTGAATCCAGAACGTGTATCAATGCCCGATTTCGACGTCGATTTTTGTATGGATAGACGAGACGAAGTAATTGATCACGTATCGGCTTTGTATGGGCGAAATGCGGTATCGCAAATTATTACCTTTGGCACCATGGCTGCAAAAGCGGTAATACGCGATGTAGGGCGAGTGCTTGGGCACCCTTACGGGTTTGTTGATCGTATTTCTAAAATGATCCCCGGCGATCCTGGGATGACACTTGCTAAAGCGTTTGATATAGAACCGCGCTTGCAAGAAGCCTACGATGGCGATAACGAAGTAAAAGATTTAATCGATATGTGTCGCATCCTAGAAGGGTGTACACGTAACGCCGGTAAACATGCGGGTGGCGTAGTAATATCACCAACCACTATTACCGACTTTGCTGCACTTTATTGCGATGACGAAGGTAAGTTTCCGGTCACACAGTTTGATAAAAACGACGTAGAAACTGCAGGCTTAGTTAAGTTCGATTTCTTGGGTTTACGTACACTGACTATATTGCAGTGGGCGGTCGAAATGACCAATGTGCGCATGGAGCGCCAAGGTAAAGACCTCGTTGATATAAATACCATCCCACTGGATGATAAAAAAAGTATTGAGTTGCTACTTCGCGCTGAAACGACTGCTGTATTCCAGCTAGAGTCGCGCGGTATGAAAGACTTAGTACGCCGACTTAAGCCCGACTGCTTTGAAGATATGATTGCACTCGTGGCCTTGTTCCGACCAGGTCCGCTGCAATCAGGCATGGTAGATAACTTTATCGACCGAAAACTGGGCCGCGAAGAAATCTCATACCCAGATGCGCAGTATCAGCACGAAAGCTTAAAACCAATACTTGATCCAACGTACGGCATTATCTTGTATCAAGAACAAGTAATGCAAATTGCGCAAGTACTAGCAGGTTACACGCTAGGTGGCGCCGACATGCTGCGTCGTGCAATGGGTAAGAAAAAACCCGAAGAAATGGCAAAGCAGCGTTCAACGTTTGAAGACGGCGCAAGAAATAACGGCATTGACGGCGAACTCGCAATAAAAATCTTCGACTTGGTAGAAAAGTTCGCAGGTTACGGTTTTAATAAATCTCACTCGGCGGCGTATGCACTTGTTTCGTATCAAACGCTGTGGATGAAAACGCATCATCCTGCAGAGTTTATGGCTGCGGTAATGTCGGCTGATATGGATAACACCGACAAAATCGTTATTTTGGTGGATGAATGTGAAAACATGAAGCTCACCTTATTGCCGCCAGATGTGAATGCAGGTGAGTTTAAGTTTACAGTAAACTTGCAAGGCGAGATTGTTTACGGCATTGGCGCGATAAAAGGCGTAGGTGAAGCACCGGTTGATGCAATATTAGAAGCGCGTGCAAAAGGGGGCCCATTTAAAGATTTATTTGATTTTTGTGCCCGAGTTGATTTAAAACGCTTAAATAAACGCGTGACCGAAAAATTAATTTATTCAGGTGCACTCGATAATTTAGGGCCAGAAAAAACCCAAGCTGGCCGTGCTACATTACTAGCGAGTTTAAAAAGTGCAATGCGGGCAGCCGACCAACACAACAAAGCTGAGCTATTAGGGCAAAGTGATTTGTTTGGTTTATTAGCCACTGAGCCTGATGAGGTTGAACAAGCCTTTATTAAAGCCACAGGCCTAACTGATAACGAATGGTTAGATGGTGAAAAAGAAACCCTAGGCCTTTATTTAACTGGGCATCCGATAAATCAGTACCGCCGTGAGCTTAGGCATTATACCAGCGGGAAAATAGTTGATTTACAGCCAACGAACCGTGATGTATTTGCAACAGCCGCAGGTTTGGTGATTGCTTCTAGGGTATTAATTAACAAAAAAGGAAATCGTTGGGCCTTAGTAACTTTAGATGACAAGAGTGCACGGATTGATGTACGCTTGTATTCAGACGAGTTTGAAAAGTACCAAGATATGCTCCAAGTTAACAATATCTTGGTAATATCTGGACAGGTCAGCTTTGATAACTTCTCCGGTGGTATTACAATGACCGCCAGAGAAATAAACACCATTGCTCAAGCGCGTGAAAAGCGTATTAAAGCGATTAAAATGACGCTGAACATGGTGCAAGTCGAGGCAGGTTTCTTCGATAAATTACAAAAAGTACTCGAACCCTATAAAATGGGAACGTGTCCGATCAAGGTTTATTACCAACGTCCAGATGCGTTGGCGCAATTAACTCTTGGGATCGAATGGTGTGTTACGCCAAGTGACGACTTAATTCATAAGTTATCACTAATGGCTGCGCAAGATGTAGAACTAGAATTTAACTGATTAGGTAGTTTAGAGCATGAGCCTCAATTATCTTGATTTTGAGCTTCCAATTGCAGAATTAGAAGCAAAAATTGAAGAATTACAAAATATAAGCCGCGCTGGCGAATTAGACCTTGAGTTAGAAGAGGAAGTCAGCAAATTAAAAGAAAAAAGTGCCAAACAAAAACAGGAGATTTTTTCTAATTTAGGCGCTTGGCAAGTATCACAGTTAGCACGTCATCCGTTGCGTCCTTACACTCGAGATTATATCGAGCGCATTTTCACGGAATTTGACGAGTTTGCTGGCGATCGTACTTTTGCTAACGATCCGGCTATTTTAGGAGGCGTTGCGCGTTTAGATGGCGAACCAGTCATGGTTATTGGCCAACAAAAAGGCCGTGACACTGCTGAAAAAATTAAACGCAACTTTGGTATGCCAAAGCCAGAAGGTTACCGTAAAGCATTACGCTTAATGGAAATGGCTGAGCGTTTTAAAATGCCAATCATGACCTTTATCGACACGCCGGGTGCATACCCAGGTGTTGGCGCTGAAGAACGTGGTCAATCTGAAGCAATCGCGCGTAACTTAAAAGTAATGGCGACACTTAAAGTGCCGACAATATGTACGGTTATTGGTGAAGGCGGTTCAGGTGGTGCATTAGCGATTGGTGTTGGCGACAGAGTTAACATGTTGCAATACAGCACTTACTCTGTAATTTCGCCTGAAGGTTGTGCGTCTATTCTTTGGAAAAGCGCCGACAAAGCCCCACTTGCAGCAGAAGCAATGGGTGTAACCGCAGAGCGAGTTAAAGAACTAGATTTAATCAGTAACTTAATTGATGAACCTCTAGGCGGCGCGCACCGCAATTACGATGCTATGGCACGTAACTTAAAAGTTCGCCTTAAACGTGACTTAGCAGACCTACAAGCACTTACACTTGAAGAGATGCTTGATCAACGTTACAAACGTTTAATGTCGTTTGGTTATTGCTAAACACATTAAATGTTAAAAAAAGCCGCTTATGCGGCTTTTTTGCTTTAAAATGTTCAGAGTTTTTATATAAAAGTGCGCCCATATGCATACATCAGCAATTTATCAGCAATTAAAAAAATCATTAAATAGCTATATTGAGCAAGGTAACACCGCTTTTACAGTGGCGCTTTCTGGTGGCGTTGATTCTGTGGTGTTGTTGCATTTAATGCGCACTTTAAAAGTAGATAACCCTGCAATTAATGTATCGGCTATTTATGTCCACCATGGCTTGAGCCAGTATGCTGATGACTGGCAACACTTTTGCAAAAACGTATGCATTGAGCTTAATGTGCCTTTTGAAGCTGCGAAAGTTGTTATTGAGCCGCAGTCGCGCACAAGTCTTGAAGCCCAAGCACGCGACGCCCGTTATAAAGCACTTGATGAACTAAGCCCACAAGGCAGCATTATTTTACTGGGCCAACACTTAAACGACCAAGTAGAAACGTTTTTATTGCGCTTAAAGCGTGGCTCAGGTTTAAAAGGGCTAGGTTCTATGTATAAAGAGCGCTTGCTGCAAAGTGGGCGTATATGTTTTAGACCATTGTTAAATGTAGCTCGCAACGATATAGAAGCGTTTGCAACGCAGTTTAGTATTAGCCACATAACCGATGACTCTAATACAGATGAAAGTTTTGATCGTAACTTTTTACGCTCAAAAATAGTACCTGTGTTAGCTGAGCGCTTTAATGGGTTTGAACAATGCACTGCACGAAGTATTGAGCTACTACAGCAGCAACAAACATTACTTGATGAATATACTCAGCTTGATTTAAATAAGTGTATTAACGAGCATCAAGCACTTTGCATTGGCCAGATAAGCGAATACAGCGCAGCGCGCATTGCAAATATAGTACGTGCGTGGCTTGCACTATTTACACAAGTGATGCCATCGCAAAAGCAGCTCGAGCAAATTATTAATCAAGCAATGTGCGCAAAAAACGATGCACAAATGCGTATTGATTTGCTCGATGGGCAAATACGTCGTCATCAAGGTTATTTGTATTTTGTAACACCAAGTGAAGTATTAACAGATATTGAGCTGAATCATTCAGAGCTAAAACTTGCAGACGGGCGCTTATTAATTAAAAGCATTGGTTTTGGAGTAAGACCTCCACACGCTAATGAGCAAGTAATAGTGCGCTTTGATTGCAATAGCGCACGCATTAAACCACTTAAAAAGCCTGGTAGTAATACAGTTAAGCATTGGTTTAAAGATGCAAAAATAGCGCCCTGGCTTCGCGCCAGTGTGCCGCTTATTTTTTATAATGATGAATTAGTTCAAGTGGTTGGTTATTTTATAAGTGCTAAGCATATTGATGAAAATGGTATTTTTTGGGAGTGTAAATAAATGAGTAAACAGCCGCATGTTGGTTTGTCGTTAGTTACTAAAGCGCCAATGGGTATGCTAATAACGGCCGTTATAGCTATTATTGCTAATATTTTACTTGAGCTAAATATTGTAACGTTAGGTTATGCAGTTGCGGGTGGAATTGTATCTGCAGTGCTTTTATTAGCTTATTGGTTAGGTAAAGGTGGATTGTTTTTTATTTTAGGCGTGAGCCTGCCACTGCTTTTAGTATTATTTACACCGCTTGCTACTATTACCGCATTACTTAATTTAATTAGCGGATTCTTTTTTGGTTTTTGTGCCGCGTTGTTTATTTATAAATTGGTAAGTGCAAAGCCTAGCGGGGGAAGCTAGGCTTTTTATTTAATGCAGTTAAGTAAAGACTAATATGCTTTTGCGCAGTTTCTACCAGATGCTTTTGCTTTATATAAGCCTTTATCGGCGCGAGCAAATATTTCAGTTTCGCTGTCTTGGCTGTTAGCTAAAGTAAAACCAATACTGGTTGTTACTTTATACTTAGACATTAGAGGCGATTTTCTTACTAAGCACATTATCCGCTCAGCAATCACTTTATTCGTTGTAAACTCAGGGTCTTCAATAAGTAAAGCAAACTCATCACCACCAAATCTAAATACCGAATCAGTGCCGCGTATGCTGCTACACAGTACTTTTGAAAACTCTTTAAGTGTATCGTCACCAATTTTATGGCCAAAGTTGTCGTTAACTTGTTTAAAATTATCTAAATCAAGCAGCATTAAACTAAATGGACGCTGGTAACGACGGCAGTTTTCAAGTTTTTGCAGTAAAAAGTCATTAAACTGACTACGGTTATTTAAGCCTGTTAACGCATCTTTTGTGGCAAGCTTTAGTACTCGGCTATACATCATCGCATTACGAAGTGGATAAACCAGCGCAGTATGCAAAGTATGTAGCTTTTTCTCAATGGCTTGACCAAGTGGGAATTTACTAAAATAAATTAGTTGCCCTAAGTGTTCTTTACCAATCGCCAAATCAAAAATATAGGGTGTACTATTTGTATCACTCTGTGATGTTTGTGTAGTTCCCAGTGTTGACTGAAACTGTAAACCAGAGAAATTTAACAATTGTTTTGTAAATTTTGCGTATATAGCTAAAACATCCTCAATCACTAAGCTAGTTTGTAGCTCTGTGACGAGTTTATGTGTTTCTGTTATTTCATTTGTTGGCGAATGTTCAGCCGAAAACGGCAAAAAATCACCGCGACCAGACACACGCTGCGTCAAAATATGGACGTTTTCCATTAAATTCTCCCCCGAGGGTGTTACTTTGCAATTACTAAGCGATTTTTGTGCCATATTTTAAAACTGGCTGAAAAACAGAAGGTTGCTATATTTAAAGTAAGTCCCTTGGTTTAATTGACGCGTGAGGCCGAATTTGCAGAGTATTAACGTTCAAATTTTTGGCTTGCTAGTGGCAGCAGTTCTTTTTGTGTGGTTTTTTAAACGCATTGGCTTGCCGCCTATTTTGGCGTACCTAGCAACGGGGGTTTTAGCCGGTAGTCATGGTATTGGTTGGTTAGCGCAATCTCATGAAATAGAGTTTGTAGCAGAGCTTGGGATTGTGTTTTTGTTATTTAGTTTGGGGTTAGAATTTTCTATCTCGCGGCTAATGGCAATGCGAAGCCTAGTATTTGGGCTGGGCTCGTTACAAGTAGGTATAACCAGCTTACTCTTCATTATTATTTTATATTGTTTAGACTTTTCCCTACTCACCAGTTTTACCATTGGTACAATTATGGCGCTTTCTTCTACGGCTGTAGTGGTTAAGCTATTAAAAGAAACGGGTGAGCTTAATCAGCGCCGTGGGCAATTGGCCGTTGGTGTACTGCTTTTTCAAGATATTGCTGTTGTTCCTCTATTAATAATACTTCCTTTATTTGCCTCAAGCGACTCTCAAAGTATTGGCTGGGCTTTAGCGTTTGCCCTAAGTAAGGGCGCATTTGTATGCGTGCTTCTTTGGGCAATTGGTAAATGGGTATTGCCCATTGTGTTTAAAGAAATAGCGCAAGTACGAACCGATGAGTTGTTTGTGCTTACCACTATATTAGTCGCCTTATTTGCGGGCTTTTTAACGTATATGTTTGGCTTGTCTATGGCATTGGGCGCTTTTTTAGCGGGAATGATGTTAGGTGAGAGCCATTACAGGCATCAGTTAGAGGCCGATATACGTCCATTTCGCGATATTTTAATGGGGCTGTTTTTTGTAACTGTGGGTATGCAGTTGGATATTTTATTTGTACTGGCGCATATAGTAATAATTATTGGCGCATTGCTTGGGTTACTCGTATTAAAAATTACAGTAGTAGCACTTAGTGCGCGGCTAATGCATGAGCGAAACCAAGACTCGCTCGCCTGTGGCATTATGCTGTGGCAAATGGGGGAGTTTGGTTTTGTACTTATCGCACTTGCTGGCCAGCATCAGTTATTAAACTCAGAGCAAGCTTCATTTTTAATTGCCCTTGGTGTGTTATCAATGGCATTTACACCATTTTTGATTGATAAAACGCCATTTATTTTAAAGCGTTTGGGTATACTCGATCGCCCTAGTTTAGCGCTGGAGAGTGAGCCACAAAGTAGTACACTTTATAGTGACCATGTTGTTATTTGTGGTTTTTCGCGTGTTGGGCAAACTATAGCGCGTTTTTTAAAGCCCGAAGCAATAGACTACGTTGCCATTGAAAGTAACCCAATTTTAGTACAAGAAGGCAAAGCGGCAGGTGAGCCTGTTATATTTGGCTATGTTAAACAAAAAGATATTTTAAAGTGCGCAGGAGTAGAGCGAGCTCGCTTGGTTATTATTACTTTTACAGAGCTTGATCACGCACAAGTTGTTATTGATGCCATAAAACAAATAGCGCCCAACGTTAAAATACTTATTCGTACTCGTGACGATAGCCAGTTAGATTATTTAAAAGGGCTAGGCGTAACCGAAGTAGTGCCAGAGTCATTAGAGGCGAGCTTAATGCTCGTGTCGCATGTGTTGTCTATGTCGGGCGTACCGATGACGCGTATTGTGCGTAGAGTAAGTAAAGAACGTCGTAATCGTTATCCATTAATGCAAAGCTTTTACGCAGGGTATTTTAAAGATAGCGAAGATGCCTCAAGTGAACGATTAGAATACTTACATGTTGTAGCGCTACCTCAGCAAGCTTATGCCGTGGATAAAACAATTGAAGATCTTAATTTAGAAAAGCGGCGAGTGCTCGTAAAAGCACTGCGCAGAGAAGGAGCCGAAATAGATACGCCATCAGCGCAAACAACATTATTGGCTAATGACGTTTTAGTATTACAAGGTAAACCAAGGCGTGTTGAGCGGGTAGAGCACTATCTGCTCGACGGAATCGAATAGTGACTTAGATTAATCTAACTCTAAAAATTCACGCATCTTAGGCAACTGCGCCATACCGTCTTCATAGCCAATTTGCATTAAATGCTGGGTGTAGCGTTTTTCAAACAATAGGTAACTGGTTAAGCTCGATTGCGAATGCTTTTTTACACCTATGGTACGTAGCAATACTTTAATGGCCCATGGCATATCGTCGTAATACTGCGCTGCAATGGCGTTAAAGTTTTGCGAAGGGTTAATGACAAAGGTATCTATTTGTTTAAGTTCTTGATGTTTGTCGCGAGCGGGTAATAGCCCTAATGTTCGGTTAACACGAGCCAAACGCTCCAAATCCGATTGCATAGTGTCGGTAAATACACTGTCGAGTAAATGCCCTGCAACAGCAGATAGACCCGGATAATGTGGCGAGTAACCCGGTGGGTGTAATTCTTTGGGTTGGTCGACCCCAATAATAAATATTTTTTCAGCGCCTAAATGAATCGACGGACTCAGCGGAGAAAGTTGATGTATAGAGCCATCCCCAAAGTAATGGTTATAAATATTTACACTTGGAAACACCATAGGGATGGCACTCGATGCCATTAAGTGCTCAACATTGATACGAGTTGCACGGCCTTCGCGTTTAGCACGCTGCCAAGATGTTTGCGTATTAGATTGAAAAAATGCAACAGAGTCGCCCGTTGTATAACTTGAGGCCGTAATTGAAAGAGCATCTAAATAATTACGATGTAAATTGCGCTCAATGCGGTGTAAATCTAAAATTTCGTTTAATAAACCACGCAGAGGGCGGTTGTTTAGCAAGCTCGCTGGTGGATGGTTAATATGCTCTGACTGAAAGCTCGTTAAAATATTACGCGCAATATGACCAAACACGCTTAAAAAATCACTTTTATAGACCATAGAGGTTGAAAAGTTTTTCCAAACTGATTCAAGCTTTCGTACAGCCAAATGCGCACAGGAGGCGTAACATGCTAACGCAGCTGAGTTAATAGCCCCAGCAGAGGTGCCATTTATTACTCTAAATGGCAATGGAGCAGTACGAGGCATACTATGAGCTAGCGCTTTAAGAACACCCACTTGATAAGCAGCACGTGCGCCACCACCTGTGAGTAATAAGGCAATTTTAGGTTTTTGTGGATCAACTTGCTTGATTTTCATATTGGTGGTTAAACTGTTCTACGTCTTTACTTTATTTATTAACTGTAAGTCTTTAAGCTAGAAGAATCAAAGGATAACTGCCCTAATACTTATTACATTGTTTAATCACCCAATTTAGTACGTAACTTACTTTGCTATAATTGCCGTATTATAAAATGTCATAGTATTTGTGTAAGAATGAATTTAATCCACTTAGCGTACTCTAAGTGATATCGCATTTTAATTTTTATGGAGTTCGTATGTCAGATAAACCAGAAGCATCAGATGTTCAAAAACGTCCACCTAATAACAATATTCTTTTCGCCGTTATTATTTTAATAGTCGTAGCATGTGCGGCCGCCTTCGTATTGCTAACACCCAGTGACGAGCAAGCAACACGCACTGAGGTAGAGCCCACAGTTAAAGAACAACCTATGATGGAGCTTAAACCCGAGAACGACCCCGTGGTAGATGCGCCGTCTGTAAATCCAGAAAAGCCAGCAGAGCTTGAAGTACCAGCACAAAGTCCAAGTGAGCCTGTGCCAGAAGTAGAGCCACTACCAACACTTAACGAAAGTGATGCAGTTGTTGTTGCTAAAATGGACGAGTACCTAAGCGACTCAGTAATGAGCTTAATGGTGACCGACGATGTTATTCGTCGTGGTGTGGTATATGTAGATAACTTAGCAAAAGGAAAAATAGCTAAAAAACACATGCCTGTTGTACAGCCAGAAGAAAAATTTAGCGTGAATGAAGGTGATATCTTAACTATTAACCCTAACAGCTACGAGCGTTATACACCGTATGTGAAAATATTTACCAGTATGAGTGCAGCGCAAGCCGTTCGCATGTACGAAGAGTACAAGCCACTTATTAATAATGCATACAGTGAAATTGGTTACGGCGATGACGAGTTTAATCAAACGCTAACCGATGCAATCGATTTATTACTTGATACGCCAGAGCCTGAAGGTGACTTGCCGTTACTTCGTGATTCAGTAACGTACCAGTATGCGTTTTCGGAGTGGGAGCAATTACCAGATGCACAAAAACAGCTTTTACGTATGGGTCCAGAAAACATGAAAAAAGTAAAAGCAGCATTACGTAATATAAAAGCGCAGTTAGAGAACAATTAATACGCACTAAAATAGCTAAATACGCCGCGATTGTATATGAAGTATGCAATCGCACTTTCTTTTTAGATTATCCCTTGAATAACAGAGCAAAAGTAGAGATAATCCCTCCCGCGCCAACCAAGGCCCTCAATGGTAGTCTTATTGGTCCTCTCGCAACACTAGCAGGCGAACCTGGTCAGGCCCGGAAGGGAGCAGCCACAGTTTGTGACGTGTGTGCCGAGATGTGGCTGGTAAGACTGCCACCCAAATTCCTCATTTGGGTGTTTGAACTAATAAACTTAATTCCTCAAAAATAATTCCTCTAATTAAATAATACTATTTATTTATAGATTACTTTATAAATTACTTTATAGATTGTTATGTCATTTTTGTTAAAAATATTACTAATAACTACATGATAGTATTAATTAAAAGTAAATTAACCTCCCTTTTAAACATGTTGCTCATCCTCGATTCGTAAATACGACTTAAGTCTAGATTGTGTAGTACGAAGTTAGGATTAGAATAATGTGAAATTTAGAAAGGGGCTCAAAATGAACTTGGAACGTATTCGCAATAGTAACCTGCACGACAAGGTGATGCCGGCAGAACAAGCAAGCCAATTTATTAAAGATGGAATGACTGTAGGGATGAGTGGTTTTACTCGTGCCGGAGAAGCTAAAGCAGTACCCAGAGCATTAATTGAGCAAGTCAAAAAAAATCCAATAAAAATAAATTTAATGACTGGCGCATCTTTAGGTAATGATTTAGATAAACTACTTACCGAAGCGGGCATTTTAGCGCGTCGTATGCCTTTTCAAGTAGACAGTACTTTACGTAAAGCGATTAATAACGGTGAAGTAATGTTTATTGATCAGCATTTATCTGAAACGGTTGAGCATCTACGAAATCATCAATTAACCATGCCTGATGTAGCTGTTATTGAAGCAGTCGCTATTACCGAAGAAGGGCATATTGTGCCAACTACATCGGTAGGTAACTCAGCCAGTTTTGCTATTTTTGCCAAAGAAGTCATCGTTGAAATTAATATGCTGCATAACCCGAACCTTGAAGGTTTGCATGACATATACATTCCATCGTATCGTCCTACTCGCCAACCAATGCCGTTAGTTAAAGTAGACGACCGCATTGGTAGTACTGCAATTGCTATTGATCCTGCAAAAATTGTTGGTATTGTTTTTACTAACCAAAGTGATTCGTTTTCTACCGTTACCGACCCTGATGAAGACACCGCCGCTATTGCGCGCCATTTAGTTAACTTTTTTAAAGATGAGGTGGCTCAAAATAAATTGCCAGCTAATTTAGGTCCGCTGCAAGCAGGCATTGGTAACATTGCTAATGCAGTGATGATGGGACTACTCGATTCTGACTTTAAAGACTTAACAATGTACTCTGAGGTACTACAAGATTCGACGTTTGACCTAATTGACGCAGGTAAGATGAGCTTTGCATCGGGCAGCTCAATTGTTTTGTCAGAGCGTTGTAATGCGCAAGTATTTAATAATTTAGAACAATACAAAGATAAACTAGTGTTACGCCCTCAAGAAATTTCGAACCATCCTGAAATAGTGCGCCGTTTAGGAATTATTGCAATAAACACTGCACTTGAGTTTGATATGTATGGCAACGTAAATTCAACACATGTGTGTGGCACACGAATGATGAATGGTATTGGCGGCTCGGGCGATTTTGCTCGTAATGCTCATTTAGCAATATTTGTGACTAAATCGATTGCTAAAAATGGTGCTATTTCAAGCGTAGTGCCTATGGCGAGTCATGTTGATCATAACGAACACGATGTTGATATTTTAGTAACCGAGCAAGGCTTAGCTGATTTACGCGGTTTAGCGCCGCGTGAGCGAGCGATACAAGTCATTAAGCACTGCGTGCACCCAGATTACCGTGACGATATGTTAGATTACTACAATCGCGCTTGTGAGCGTGGTGGGCACACCCCTCATTTACTTGAAGAAGCGTTTAGCTGGCATATTCGTCTTGAACAACAAGGCAGCATGAAAAAAGTATCTGTAACCGATGCTCAAGTGCAACTGTCTGCATAAGCATTTTGGTTTATTAAAATTGAATTAGTTAGTTTTATACTTACTTTTGAACCGCACTAGTGTCAGCTCAATCAGCTTTGATTAGTGCGGTTTGATATAAACTGTAAGTCCAAAATAATTTTATACCTACTCTTTGCATACCTTTCCCAACCACCTTTTATTATTTTATTCACTTAGGTTTAAGTGCTATTACCGTTATTAAGTGTGTAATGTGCTTATTAAAAATATAGGTACTAAATGGCGTTTGATAGAGGATTAGAAGAGCGACCTACAGTAAAACCAGTTAAGGGCTTGGTTTATATTTTGCCTGAAGGTTTTGAGTCTGATTCTGATTTAGCATATTGGGTAAATACGTGCGTTAACTTTGTAGAGTCTTTACCGCCCAAACCTTTTAAAAAACGACCTGTACTTAAGTAAATTAGCGAAGTATCACCTTAATTAAAATAAGCACTGCAATCAAATTACTGGCGCTATGAGCATGAATACTACATAATTGAGCGACTGCTCACTTATGCGTTTTTTTACTTATGTATGATTCATACTGTTTCAAAAGACGCTTTAAATTTTTTAGTAAATAAAAGAGAGAATGTAATGATTAAAGTAAGCGTATTATACCCAAATAATGAAAGTGCTACTTTCGATATGGACTACTACTGTAAAACACATTTACCACTAGTTGCAGAGTTAGTTGGTAAAGCGCTTATATCAAGTAGTGCAGATGCAGGTTTAGCAGGTGGCGCACCGGGCGAAGCGCCAACTTATATTGCTATGGGGCATTTAGTGTTTGAATCGGTAGAATCTTTTCAGCAAGCCTTTGCACCTCATCAAGAGGCAATAGCCGCTGATTTAGTTAACTTTACTAACGTGTCTCCAGTAATTCAAATTAGCAATATTGCTGGGTAAATTACACGCTAAAACTAATTTAAGAATTACTTAATAACCCCTACTGTATTTAATACAGTAGGGGTTTTATTTTAACTGCAATAAAAGGGCTAGCGCTCTGTTTTGAGTAATATTAGTTCTAATATTTAGATGTATTAAACCCGCTCCTGTGTTGATTATGAAAATGATAAGAGTTATCATTTAGCTTGTTGGCTATCTACACTTCTCCCAGGAATTATCATGTTTAACTCTAATTATTTGGCATTAAGTATTGCTGCGTCTTTATCTGTTTTTTCTAATATAGCTTTTTCACAACAAAACGACGACATTGAAACTATTGAAGTAACTGGCCGTGCCCAGCAATTTTACTTAGAGACCGAAAGTAAAATTGGGACTAAAACTAATTTAGATCTTATTAAGCTTCCGCAATCTGCGCAGGTATTAACCGAGCAACTTATTATTGACCAAGCAGCGCGTGACATTACCGATTTGTACCGATCTATTGCGGGAGTGAGTGAATATAGCTACTCAGGCGTAACTTTTCGTGGTTTTAGAGACGATGCCAATGTATTTTACGATGGTGTGCGTGGCGACCCATATTCGGGCTTTGGTGTACCGCAGTTATTTAATGTTGAACGTGTTGAAGTTTTAAAAGGGCCAGCCTCTGCTTTGTATGGCGGTGGCGAACCTGGTGGGATGATTAATTACGTAACCAAAAAGCCAAGCTACACACAAAAACGCGAATTAAAGCTTACGTTGGGTAACTACAACACCCGTGGTGCATCACTTGATATGACCGGCGGTTTAACCGACACCATGGCGTACCGTGTAGGTGGCTATTACGAGGAGCAAGACAGCTTTCGTAACAATGCAGACTCAAAAAACACCGAGCTGACAGGCGGATTGTTATTTGATTTAAGTGATTCAACAACCCTAACCACAAGTGTTGACTACATTAAACAAGACCTAGGCGGAAACCGCCTACGTGGCGTACCGGTAGATGACAACGGCAATTTTTTAGTTGACCCAAGTTATAACGCTAATGAAGCGGTTGATTATCAAAATATGGAAGCTTTGGTGCTTCAAGCAGAACTTAGCCATTATTTTAATGATGATTTTTCGTTAAGTACTACGTTTCGTTACATGGATAACGAGCGAGACCAAGCCTACCATGAGTCGCAAAGCTGGGTAGATGTAAACGGTGATGGCGTTGCCAATATTGACGATGAAACGATTAAGCGTGAATACCGTAAGCAATTTCGTGCCAATAAAGAGGCAAGTGTAACCACCGACTTTGTTTATAACTTTGGACAAGGACAATTAACCCATCAGTTTTTATTTGGCGGTGATTACCACACCGTTGATACCGAATATGACTACTTTCGTGCTCGATATGAGGCCGATGGCGTCGCTAATTTAAATATTTTTAATTTAAACTACGGTGAAACCGATCCAAGTACTTATAACCTTACCGACATGAACCGCGATGGCGTAGATACCGACCGATTTGGTGTATACGCTCAAGACGTAATTAGCATTGGCGAGCAGTGGACAATAATTGCAGGTTTGCGCTATGACCATTTTAAAGAGTTTAATCAAGAAACTGGTTTTAGCTACTCAGATAACGACATAACGCCGCGCGTTGCTGTTACTTATCAGCCAATAGAAAACACATCGGTATATATTAATTACTCAGAGAGCTTTAACCCTACATCATCAGCCGACCAAGAAGATGTAGAAGGCGAAGGTAATTTAGAACCAGAAACCGGTAAGCAAACCGAGTTGGGTATGAAAAACCAATGGCTCGACGGCAAAATAATGAGCACCTTTGCAATTTACCAAATTAATAAAGAAAACGTGGTAATGAGCAACCCTGACGATACGGGAGCGGGGGATGGCATTGCTGCACTTTTAAATATAGGTGAAGTAGAAAGCCGAGGATTTGAAACAACTTTAGTCGGTGATTTATCAGCGCACTGGACCGTAACGGCTAACTACGCGTACAACGATACACAAGTGGTAGACGGCGTAACGGGTGATACGCTTTCAAATACATTTGGAGATGGTTCGCGTTTTGCTAATGCACCACGCCACCAGGCAGGTTTATGGTCTCGCTACGCTATTGATTCAATTGACTCATCAATTGCCTTTGGTGCAAATTACGTAAGTGAGCAACTGAGTACCAGTGGCCAAAAAGTAAAACCATTTACCGTATTTGATATGAGCTGGACGAGTCGCTTTGATGACGTATTACTGAGTGTAAATATTAATAACCTATTTGATAAAGAATACGCGGTTAGTGGATTTAGTGAGCGGAACGGCCACTTTCCTGGCAGCCCTCGTGAAATTATTGGGCAAATAACCTACAAGTTTTAATACTTATTAGCGCGAGAGTTACTCGCGCTTTGTTTTAAGTGTCGCCTTGCACCTTTTTATCACTATTAAATTTAGCGGCTTCTTGAGTAGTGTTAATAGCCGTAATAGGGAAGGGGATTACAATACCTTCTTTTTTATAGCGTTTATGCAGGGCTTTTATAAAAGCAGATTTTACCCAAAAGCGATTAAAGTATTCTTTAGCTCTAAGCATTACCGTAAAGTTAATGCTTGATCTATCAAAGGTATGAAAAACCACAAAGGTATTGTAATCATCAACGCCCCATTCGTGTGAAATAAGTATTTCACGAGCCACTTCAAGTGTTACTTGTTCAACAAATTCTAAATCTGAATCGTAATGCACGCTTATATCAACAGGCACGCTTAGCTCTTTTTCAGGGTAAAAGTAATTAATAATACGCGACTTAGATAATTGGCTATTAGGTATAATAATCATATTGTTAGGTAGCATTTTAACCCATGTAGATCGCCAGCCTATATGATCAACAAAGCCTTGCTCCTTAGATTCAAGCTCAATAAAATCACCCACCCTTATAGGTTTATCTATTACTAGCTGCACGCCAGAAAAAAAGTTTTCGAGGGTAGGTTGCAAAGCAAGGGCAACAGCTAGTGATGTAATACCTAACGAGGCAATAATAGGCGTAATAGAAATGCCTAGCGTGCCCATTAAAACCAGTAATCCCACTGACGATAATGTAACGCGTATCACGCCTTTAATTATGCTTTTTGAATTAAAAACCACGGCAGATTGCTTACCATAGTAATTAATAGTGCCAATAATAAAGCGGTCTAAAAACATAATAAGTGCAAGCAGAGCTAATACAATATTAATGCTATTAAAAGGGATCTGTTGAGAAATAGAAGTACTAATAATGAAGGTGTCGTGCTCTAAAATGGTGAGTAGCACAATAATTGTGCACAGTGTTAGTGGCTTAGATATTGACTCTATTAGTAAAGTATCGAATATAAATTTGGTTTTTGAAGTCCATTTTTTTAGCCAGTACATTACAAAAAAACGAATTAAAAACAGTAGTATAGCTATAAGTAATAGGGAGGACGCTGCACCTAACCAAGGTGTGTTGTTAGAAAATTCCAGCGCTTTATTTAGCATAACTTAAACCTGTTCAATATAGTTTTATATATATTGCAGCAAGTTATGTACCTTTGTTTGGGTAAAGTAGCTGCCGAGTTTAGTCGGCAGCAAATATTATACTTTTTTGGCTAACCACATACCGCCTAGCACAGCTGCAAAAAACAATAAAAACTCCATTTTAAGAGATACTAATTGAACCAAGCCCGGGCCTGGGCATATACCACTTAAACCCCAGCCTAAACCAAAAAGTACCGAGCCGATAATTAAGCGTGCATCAATTTTTTTTAAATCACTTAAATTAAACGTTCCTGAAAGAAGTGGCTTTTCTTTTTTTGCAACCCATAACCATGTCAGCATCATTATTAGCATGGCAACAGCCATTACTATAATTAAGCTTGCGTCCCATTGGTTTCCATAGGTAAGAAAGTTAATCACTTTAGCAGGGTTTGTCATCCCGCTAATAATAAGTCCTAAGCCAAATATAAAGCCTATAACAACCATCATAATTGCTTTCATTATTTATCCTACAAGGTTTGCTGTAATGAAGGCGACAAGCATAAATGTGCATGTTGCAACCCAAGAGCGAGTAGAAAAGCGCGACATGCCGCACACACCATGGCCACTTGTGCACCCATTAGCTAACGTTGTACCAGCGCCAACTAAAAGCCCTGCAACAACAATAAGCCAAGGCGGTAATTGCAATTCGGCTTCTAATAAAGAAGGCGCAAATACCCTTACAGCGACTCCTGCCAACAATAGCCCTAAAATAAAGTATAACTGCCAACGAGAGTCTGAATTTGCTTTAGCGAATACAGACTTAACAATGCCTGATATACCCGCAATTTCTCCGTATAAAACCAGTAATAACGTACACGCTATACCTATTAATGCCCCGCCTATTGCAGCCGATACTGGGGTGAATTCTGTTATCATTTTTTAAATTTCCCAAACAATAGAAACGCCTAAACCGGTTTGTTTCATTTCGATTGATAATTGTTGATTAGGCGCTAAGTAATTAGCACCCGTTACTTTTTTTGCTGGCGAATAAAAAGCCATAGCGTTTAATTGTACCTTGTTGGTAAAAGAATGGCTAAAGCCAGTAGTAAAATGCCACTCTTGAACGCCCGGGGCTAAAATATTTAATATAACTTGAGAAGAAGGAATAGGCTGCTCGGTGTAAGATACCCCAAAACGAATCTTTTGTTGCGATGTACGCTGCCATTGATAACCAAGCTTATAAATAGTCATATCGTTCCAGCCAAACCCAGCGCCGGCGTTAGCTCCTAAAGGCGCTGACATTAAATTATTGACTGGATTTGCAATACTTTTTACTTCGCTGTAATTTATTTTTTGCCAATCAAATACAACCTGATTAGCTGGGGTAAGCTTATAAGCTGCACCAAGTTGAAACGAACTTGGTAGATCAAATCCGCCTTGCTCTGCAAACAAACCTTTATAGCTATCAAACTCTTGCATAGACACTGATGAGCGGTAACTTGCCCCCCAGCTTAATGACGAATTTATATCTTGGCTAATACCTAGTTGAATGCCTAAGCCTGTGCTTGTATCGGTGCCATTATTTGTAAGCGCTTCTGGTGATTGCGAAAAAGGAGCAAAGTTTCCAAGCCCTTGCGCTTCAAACTGTTGCACCACGTAAATAGGGGATACACCAAGGCGTGTTTGTTCATTCAACTCATAGCTTACTGTTGGGCTAATAAAGAGTTGTTTTAAATCAACGCCCGTTGTACCAGCGTAAAAAGTCCCCTCAGGAGAGGATTCTGCGCCGTACTCGGTATTCATACCGCCGTTGCCATAAACTAATAAGCCAATATTTACTTTTTCATTTAATTGATGGCCAATAGCAAACTCTGGAATTGCAAATACGGTGTTGTCGCTTTTTTGTGTTTTTGCTTCAAGATAAAATGTGCCAGGGTAAAAAGTATCTACTTTTGATGCAGTATATTTTCGTTCAGGTGAAAAAAGCTCTAAGCCCAGAGATAGCTCTGTCCCGTTAGGTAAAAAGGTTGCTGGATTATTAGCGCCAGACATTAATTCTTCTGACAGCGCTACACCTGCGCCAGCCATGCCTTTGTGGGTCATGCCATAGCCGTGAGTAAAATAACCATTAGTAGCAAATGCACTGAACGAACCTAACGCACACGTTAAAGCTAAGCCTGAAATTAACTGTTTTTTCATTTTAGTAAATACATAAAGTTGGAATGGGCGGACAATAGCTAATTTTTGATATTCTAAAAAGGAATTTAAATAGATTAGTTATAATAAAAGGTAATACGGCAATGGTTATAAAGTTAAAATAAATGAGCGTAGATTGCTATTCAGCCTTAACTTAAGTTAAAAGTTTCGCTAACGTATTGAGCTGTAGTGATATTTAAGTATGCAATCGGTAGCTATAAACTTTGGTAGTAAAAGCTTGCTGGTGAAAGGAGCGTTTACGTATTAACAGCAGTTTAAAATATATTTATTAATTAACGTTGAGCTCATCCAAACAATCACTCTTAAATAACGCCATTGTATGTAAAAGCAAAGCGGCGATTAATATCACCGCTTTTAAAAATTACATAGATTCGAGCGTTTTACCGCGTGTTTCTTTTATGTATTTAACAACAAAAAATATGCTTATAAGTGCCGATAACGCATAAAAGCCATAAGCACCGGCAAGGCCAATGTTGGCAAGCATAATAGGGAAGGTCATGGTAATTGCAAAGTTAGCAATCCATTGTGCGCTAGCTGCAACAGCAAGCGCTGCACCACGAATACGATTATTAAACATTTCGCCTAATAATACCCATACAACAGGGCCCCAACTTAAGCCAAAAAATACCACAAATAAGTTAGCCATAATCAGCGCAAACGTACCCATGTTATCGCTAAGGGCAAGTTTGCCTGCTTCATCAAGGCCTGCACTGCCAAATATATAAGTAAGCGCGCTTAAGCTAATAAACATACCAATACTGCCTACTAATAGCAGTGGTTTACGGCCAATTTTGTCAACTAGGGCAATGGCAATAAAGGTTGATACAATATTCGTGGTGCCTGCGAGTACATTTATAAATAACGATTGCGACTCATCAAACCCAGCGGCTTGCCAAAGCTCAGAGCCGTAATAAAACACCACGTTAATACCCACAAATTGCTGAAATACACTCAGCGCAACACCCACCCAAACAATTGGGTGTACTTTTTTACTGTTATCAATAAATAAATCGCGAATGCTTGGCTTTGTGTCGCTATGTAATGAGCCTTTAACATCGCTTATTTGCGCATCAACGTTGTCGTTCGATATTTTACTAAATACCGCTTTTGCATCGCCTACTTTACCTTGCGCCACTAAATAACGAGGCGACTCAGGAATAAACAAAACACCGACTAAAAACAACACAGCAGGCACAAGCTCAGCCCAAAACATCCAGCGCCAAGCGGCTATATCAAGCATTAAAATATTTTGCGCGCTGCCTGCTGCATCAGCAATTAAGTAGTTACTCAAAAACGCAGCAAATAAACCCAATACAATAGCGAGTTGTTGCAATGTAGCTAAACGACCACGAAGGGCTGGTGGCGCAACTTCAGCAATGTAAGCTGGCGCCAATACCGATGCAGCACCAATACCTAAGCCACCAAATAAACGGTAAAAAATAAACTCTGCAGAGCTTTCGCTAATGCCTGAACCAAAAGCACTAATGGCAAAAATAATCGCAGTGATGATCATAATTGCACGGCGACCAAACTTATCAGCCAGCGGCCCCGCAGCAAGTGCACCTAAGGCGCAGCCAAGTAACACAGACGCTACATTAAACCCCGTAGCCACACTGCTTGAATTGAAGGCATTACCGAGTGCCGACACTGTGCCGTTAATAACGCCTGAGTCAAAACCAAATAAAAAGCCACCAAGAGCAGCCACAGCCGATATAAATATTACGTAAAAAAGAGAGGTGTTTTCAGCTGTGTTGGCTGAGTGGGAAGGCGGTGTGTGCGTTGTCATTATATGCCCTGAAAGTTAATTTAAATTCAAAGGAGCATAATATCGTAAAGCGTTATGGTTGAATACATTTGTGCAGATACAAAGGGTTTGGCGAGTATAAATTAAGTTGTTTTTAAAGGTTTCAACTTAATGGCTTTAATTTAAAGGTATTAGCTTACCGGCGTTACTTTAAAATTAAGTTACTGCCTTTTTAGATAACACAGACTGAATTTTAATAAATAATATGCTTTGTATAGGAAGTGCCTGTTGGAACAATATTACTGATCTGTACCTTTAAGTGTGCTTTTGCAATTACATAAATTGATTGGAAGTTAGGTAATTGTTTACAAGTGATTATTTGGTGGTTAAGGTAAATGCATTGAATATAGGAACATTGTCGGTTTATAAAACGACAAATATCGTCGATTAAGTTGTTATGTTTACTTCAAGCTCAGAGTGTTAATGGAATATTTATGCCAATAAAAAAATGGATTGTTCAATACGCTATAGCTCTACCAATTATTTTTTCTCTGTTGACAGGCGTTCAATACTTAAAAGGCAGAAGTCTAGAATACTCTATTGAATTCGGTATTTTGTGGGCCTTAGTATCGGTAACCATTTTTGCTATTAGGCGTTTCTACAATTATCGCAAAAATATTAATTGTGCTGTATGTAATGATATACCTAATAACAATCAAGATTCTGGTGGTAGGTAAACATAATAAGTAACAGTTGGCTACGTTTCGCTTCGCTACACAGTTTAGCCAACCATTACTTAGCCTGTTATCTAAGCGTTAGTTTTCAAATAAACTTATGGAGTCAATTTTGAGGTTATTTTGTCTTATTTTAATCATGTTCGTATCTGGATGTGCAAGTATTTATGGGATTACTGGTGCTGATGAAGGAAAAAGAGTCGGCAACTCCTTTAAGTACAATATTATCCATCCGGGCTTGGGTGTAACAATCATTGAACCATATAGTGAAAAATTAATTCCTATAGAAACTATTGGTAAAAGTTCTCCCTCTCCCTTAAACCATACGATAAAATTTGGGACTTCCGAAAATATGCATACGCTAAAGATCGTTGGGAAGTATGAGAAGGACTTGTATCTTGATGATGCATACTATGGTTCTATCTGGAATGGAGATGTACTTGTAAAAAATGGAGTACTATTTATTAATGGTAAAATTGCCGAAAAAATTGAAAACTAACAAGGCAAGTCATCGGAAAAACACTTGCTGGCTGCGCCAGAGCGCTCGCGTTTCCAGCTGCGTGGGACGTTATAAGCACGGATGGATATGAGAGCACTTTATCTACTTTTAATTTTAGTTTCTATAAATATAAGTGCTGATGCTTACTTTCCCAGCTGCTTTGAGTCCTCTACTTTTGAGAGATATGGGAAAAAGCTATTTATTACACCAGATGATTTGTTAAACCGTCCTAATTGGGACTTAGGTGATGGCGAACCACCAATATCAATTGGTAATGCAACAGAAAAAGTTATGTCATTTCTTCGTGATAAATACAGTGTTGAAGACGTGATATTTGCATTTGTTCACCTAAAGAGCCAAGTTTGTTTAATAGACCAGCAAATGCAAATAGTTTGGTTTTACGTTTTCGCTGCTGACACACCAATTAGTCTTGTTGGTATCTCAATGACTGGACGATTGATTGAGGCCGTAGAATGACATTTAAAAGAATATTTTTAGCACTATTTATAGTGCTAAACCCTCCCCAATTCCTTACTTACACCTCAAAGCTCTCAAAGTACTCTTTTTGCAGATCTATAGTAAGCGCTTTAGGGCGAATGCCTTGTACTAAGTTATATACCTCTTCTTTTGTGTAACCTGCCGAATTTAAAATAAGCGCAGCGACCAAACCTGTGCGGCCTGTACCGCCTTTGCAATGTATGGCAATGGTTTGCTTATGTTGTATGGCCTGTAATATATCGGTTTTGTGGGTGTTCCAGCTTGATGTAAAAGGCTGTTTGGGTGCTTCGTCGTCATTTATAGGTAAATGAAACCAGGTTATATCGTGTTTTTTGCACTCACTATTAATTGTTTGTACGTTGTTTTTTTCAAGTTCTTTTTGCGGCATAAGCGAAAGCAGCATGTGAGTTTTAGCAGCTTTTAATGTAGCGATTGAATCCGCTAGGTTTTGTGTTTTTGTGCCAGGGCAAGGCGTAAAAATAATATTTGCGCCGTTATTGAGTGATAAAACATCGTACGGATGCGCGCTCATGGTAAGTCCTTTATTTTTAATGAATTTGCTTTAATAAGCTCACTATAGCGTGTTTTAGTTACAAGTTTAAGATTGAATAATAAGCACAAATGCTAGATACTGTTTTTATATACAGTTATGGCGATATTATGAAAAAAGAATTACCAGCAAAATACTATTTAGCGCATTTTAGAGAGCTTATTGAGTTTGTCACAAGTAAATGTATGCATTTACTTGAGCCTAAACATAGTGAATTTATTAGTAAAATTAATCAGCTAGATGAGCAAAGCCAGTGCATGTTGGCGCGTGTGTACTCGCGAAAGCCTTATTTGGTGCAGGCACAATCGCTTAATTATGAAGAAATAACCTCGCCGCATCAGGCTATTTATACGCTAAAAAAAGCGGGTATTTTATTTGAGCCAAACGAGCAGCATTATTCGCAGCTTTTAGCGCACTTAACTAAGCCTTCTTTGGTTGAGTTGCTAAGTAATTACAGTGAGCAAATAAGCTTTAAAAAAAGCGCCGCTAAAGGCGCGCTGGTGGATATTGCGCGAGAGTTTTTTAAAGCATGCCCACAAGAGCTTGCGCCACTTTATAGCCAGTATGTAATTAACAACCGCAGTGATTACTACGAATATTTTGAGTTTTTATTTGCAGGCAAACTAAGCAGTGGCGATGTGAATCATCAAAACCGTTTTGTAATGCGTGACTTAGGCTTAACCGCTACGCGCGAAGGACACAGCGAGAGCTTGTCACGTTTTGAAACACTTGACGAAGCGCAATCAAACTATTTATTAAACCGTTACCGGTTAGCATTTAAAAATATTACAGATGAGAGCGATTACGTTGCTTTAGCGTCGCAGGTTTTAGTGCAAGCTGCACATGGTGCAATAGCCGTTGCATTAAAAAATAAACTATTAGTTAGGCTTTATAGGCAGCTAAAAACAGTTGATAGCGAACTTGCTTTTAGTTTACTTGAAGGGTGCGTGGATGATAGCGAAGCACAAGAAATTCAAATAAGAGAGCAATACAGGCTTGGCAATAAAGAGTGGGTAAAAGCACGATTAGAAGCCATTATCGAAAACCCACTTACTGATGATTTACTTTATTTTGCTGACGATTTTTTAATGCGTAAGTTTAATAAAAAAACACGTTCGCGTTTAAGTGCCATGCTTGCCGACACTCAGTGCGTGCTAGAAATAGATGAACTGTACCGAGGTGAAGTAGAGCAGGGCGTAAACGATTATTATACTCGCCAAGGTATGGCTGTATTTAATACCGAAAACACGCTTTGGCAAAGTTTGTTTGGTTTAGTATTTTGGCACGAGTTATTTGTGGAGTCGCCTTATCCGCCATGCAATGAGTTTGATATTTATCCGCAAGTATTAAGGCTTGGTAATTTTTATGAAGCGCAGCAAACACAGATAAATGAGCGCTTAGCACAGTGCCAAACGTCGCAAGCATTACTTAATTTAGTATGCAAAAATGCAGCGCAATACTTTGATCAACCTAACGGTTTATTTAGATGGCGCAGTAATTTATTAGAGCCACTAGAAGCGCTTATTTTAAACAGCCCACTTGAGGCATTAATTACTCATTTAACGGCTATGAGTAAACATTATTTACAGCTAAAAGACGGCTACCCCGACTTAATGGTCATTAATAATGGCCAAGTACATTTTGAAGAAGTAAAAGCCCCGGGCGACAAACTTAGGCGCAACCAATTAACCACTATTGATAATTTAAAAAATGTGGGCTTTACAGTACATATTGCTGCAGTTAAGTGGTTTGTAGACCCAAACCGTGTTTACAGCGTAGTTGATATAGAAACCACGGGCGGCTTAAAAGGCGGTAACCGAATTACCGAAATTGGCATAGTTAAAGTACAGCACGGTAAAGTCATTGATACTTGGACAAGCTTAGTTAACCCTGAGCGCCATATCCCAAGCTTTATTACTAAATTGACTGGCATAAGCGATGGCATGGTTTACAACGCGCCTGTATTTGCCAATATAGTTAAGCCGCTATTAGATAAACTCGCAGGCAGTATTTTTGTAGCCCATAACGTTAATTTTGACTACGGCTTTATTAAAAAAGAGTGCGAGATGGCAGGGCACTTTTTTAAAATGCCAAAAATGTGCACCGTGGTTGAATCGCGCAAAGCGTTTAAAGGCTTAAAGTCGTATTCGCTTGGTAACCTTAGTGCGCATTTTAATTTAAATTTAACCAGCCATCACCGCGCATTGGCCGATGCAACCGCCACTGCCGAGCTGTTATTGCTGATACAAAATAGTGAAACGCTAACGCAGTAGAGTATTAACTTTCTTTTAAGTAACTGAAATTTAAATAATAAGTAGTTTTATTATAATTTTTTAATTTATTTTGGAATAAAGTGTTTTTGTAAATCGTCTTCTTTATGTCAATCCGACAAACTAGAGGACAAAACAATGACTAAATTAAATAAAATTGTAAGCGTAATGATGTTAAGCGGTGTGTGTACTTTTACAGGTGCAGTGCACGCCGCTGATATTGAAATATCTCAGTCAACGTCGGCGCAGCAACAAACATCTACATCTATTGCGCTTTCACAAAACGCTTTAACAGCCAGTGGTAGCAACGAGTCAAACGTATCTAGCGATACACAAGTAACGGCTGACGATTCGCAAAATACAGATTCAACGGCAAATAACACGCAAACTCCAGCGCAAGAAAGCAGCGAGGCCGAAGAGCCTGCAAGTTCATTAGTTGCATCTGCCAGCTCGTCTTTAAATAACTCATTGAACGCATCGTCTTTAAATGCCACAGGCAATACCACAGTCAATACAGCACTTGATGCAACCGCGCATTTAACCTCATCGGCGGGTAATTTAACGACTGCAGTGAGCCAATTGTCATTACTTTCTGTTAGCTCTGAGCAAGCCGCTCAGCCTGATACTACTGATACACCAACAAGTGCCTCTTTACTGTCAAATGTGAGTAGCTCTACAGATTCAGTAACACAAGCTGATGCAACAAATGCGCTTAATGCGGGTGAGCTTACAAACCAATTAGCAATTACTAATACGGCTGCAAACTCAGTCAGTTCTGCACTGCAGGTAGGTGATGCAATTAATACCAGTAATGAAGTTGTAAGTAGTGTTCAGCAATCTTTAATTGCCAGCGTGCAAGATAGTACGGTTAGCAGTTTACAAAGCACGGTACAGCAAAGTGTTAGCGGGCAGGTGAGTGCAGCGGTCACTGATCAAATTAGTAACGATGTAGCACTTAGCACTGCAAGTGAAGTAGTAACCAACATTACTAACGATTTAGACCTAGGCCTTTAATACGCGCGTGTTTGCACAAATGCCGAATAGGGAAACCTATTCGGCCTGTTGGAGAATAAATATGAAAGCAGTTATAACCGCGACACTGTGTGTTTTTAGTGCCCAAGCGGTGCTTGCACAAACTAACCACGTTAAAACAACTGAGCAAAATAAACCCTTTAAAAGTAGCTTTGAGCTAAATGCAGATGCAGAAGTTGGGGTATTAAGTAACTCGGCGCTCTCTGTTCAGGAACTTGACGATATTTCGTCGCAAAGCGACAGCGGCATAAAAACCGCAGCAGGTGTTAATGCAAAATGGCAAGTAACCAAAGGCGCTAAATTAACATCAAGCTATCGGTTTGAACAACAAGACTACGATGAGTTTGATCAATACGATTTAGACCTTCATCAATATGGTTTAGATGGCAGCTACAGCTTTAATAGCCATGAGCTAGGGGTTCGTTACGATGGCGCAAAAGCAAATGTAGATGGCGAAACATTTTTACATTTTAATCAAGCTAGTGCTTACTATGGCCACTTTTTAAACCCACATACGTATTTGCGTATGAGCATAAAAACCAAAGCTAAACGTTTTGCTACTGCAAAAGCACGTAATGCCGATGGTGTAGGTGCCGATGTAGCGCTTTATCATTTTATAAATAATGGCCAAACCATGCTAATGGCAGCGCTAAGTGCCGATAAAGAAAACGCCGACGACAACCAATACGACTTTAACGGTTACGGTTTTACTACTAAAGTTACGCACAAATTTACGGCCTTTAATGTGGCTAACAAAGTAGGGGCTGGCTGGCGTTATCAAAATAAAGATTACGATGAGCAAACAACGGATGATTTTTTTGAGCAAATACCGTCGCGAGATGAGCACCGAAATGTAGTCAATGCGTTTTATAACGTAGCTGTTTTTGAGCACGTAACACTAATAGCCGAGGCTGAATATGGCGATTACCAATCAAAGCTTAGTAGCAATACCTATACTCAGTCGGTTTTATCGGCGTCAGTTAAAGTGCACTTTTAGGTGGGTAAATGGCGCCATAACCAAAGGTGGTGTCTTTGCCTTGCTCGCCTAAATCGACGGCCAGCGATGTAAGCTCGTTAAGTGCTTTGGTTTTATTATTCCCATGCTTTAACAATAAACAACTTAATGCCGCGCTTACATGCGGCGCCGCCATTGACGTACCCGATTCCCTCCCAAATTTTCCATTGCCTTGGCTTGTAACAACATTTACACCAAGGGCTGTAAAGTCTATGTAATCACCTTTATTTGACCATCTATAAATGTGGTTTTTTGAATCAATAGCACTTACAGCTATCACGCTTTTATACGCGCCTGGGTATAACGGCTGCGACGCCGGACCTTGATTACCCGCAGCAGCTACAATTAATACGTTTTGTTTTATTGCTGCAGTAATACTTGCTTCTAAAATTGCGTTATTTGGCCCCGTTAGGCTCATATTTATTACGGATATTTTATTACTAACTAACCAGTTAAGTGCCTCTACTATGGCAAATAAAGTAGCCCCTTGTGCATAGTCAGATTGCCTATAAAACACCTCTGCGCTGTAGAGCTTGGCACTGCTTAAAAGCGGGCTAAGTTTTGCGCCTTTACCTGTAATTAGCCCTGCAATGGCGGTGCCGTGTAAATTTGGCGAGCTTAACCCTTTAGGTAAAAAGTTTTGTGTGGTGATATTTTCGCCTTTAAATGCACTGTGTTTGGTATTAATGGCGCTGTCGATCATGCCAATTTTTACGCTTTGTGTGCAGTAGGGGGCAATAGATTTATTTGGTGTTACTATCACGCTAGGCTCGCCTGTTTGCGCTTGGTAAATGTGGTTTCGGTCAAGTATTGCAGACTCATCTAAGTTAAGCACTTTTAATAACTCACTTTTAGAATTAACACCTTGGGTCACATTAAAGCGCACTAAGCTCATATTAAGTGCGTTGTAATTTTTTACCGATACAATGGTTACATTTTGCTGCTTTAGGGTATTAAGTTGTTGGCTATTTGCCATTAATAACCATTGGCGCTCTATTGCTCTAAAGCCGTTTTCAAGCTCTACTTCAACAAATGCAGTGTTTTGGCTATTTATATTAATGTTAAGCACATTAGGTAAATTGCTAATTGGCTCACTAATTTGCGCTTTTAGTACATCAATCGATATTTGTGGAACAGGCACCGGAAGCGGCAGGCGTTGTGCACGCTCTATAGTTTGTTCAATACGCTGCTCTATTGGGTTTAGCTGCCCAAGCACCTGATCAACTTTGACTATATTGGCTGAACTCGTTGCGCTAAATATGCAAAGCGAGGCGGCTATTATGTGTTTAACGCGTGTGTTTTTAATATTCATAGTGGGTTACTTCTATTAAATTTATCATGCTGGTTAGTTAACGTTTAACACATAGAAATATTTCATTATTTAAATTATTTTGATTATTTGGGAATAAATGTTTTTTTGAATCGTCTTCTTTATAAAAGGGGTAAAAATCAATGAACGAAACTCTAAAAACCTTATTGCCCATGCTTAGGCGTTTTGCCTATTCGCTAACGGGTAGTAAAGCAGATGCAGACGATGTAGTGCAAATAACAATTGAAAAACTATTAGTAAAAGGCATTCCGGATGACGTTGAGCCTGCTAAATGGGCATTTAAAATTTGCCGTAATGTGTGGATAGACGAATACCGCTCACGCAAGGTAAGGCAAAATACGGCTCAGGCCGATATTTTACCAGAGCCAATTACAAGCAATGAACACCAAACACTCGAAAATAAACAAATGCTTAAAAATGTAAATACAGCACTTGGGCAATTACCCGAAGAGCAACGCGCCATAGTATCGCTGGTGGCAGTGCAGGGCATGGCCTATAAAGAAGTAGCACATACGCTAGATATACCTATAGGCAGTGTAATGAGTAAATTATCGCGCGCACGCAGCACGCTTTATAACTTAATAAAACCCGACTTTAAAAAGGAGCAAGTATGAACATTAACGACGAAACACTTAGCGCCTTTTTAGACTCAGAGCTAAGTGAGCACGAAATGGAGCAAGTGCGTAAAGCCCTTGAAACCGATGATGCGCTAGTAATGCGACTTGCAGAGCTAAGCGAAGTAGACATGTTAGTAAAAGAGCACGCAACAAGTATTGACGACGCCCCCCTTAGTGACTCATTAGCTAAAACGGTTGCAAAGCTTGATATAGCAACGAAAAAAAACACGTTAAATAGCAATGTAGTAACGTTAACGCCTTGGCAAAAGGTTAAGCAATCGGCTAATAAAAGTTTAGCAATAGCAGCAAGCGTTGCTGTGGTATTTGGTATTGCAATGACGAGCTATTTACAACCCAGTGAGGCGCAAAACTTAGTAGCCAGTAATACCGCCTCAGCCCTTAACACACAACTAAGTAGTGGTGTGTTTGAGCAAAGTGATGGCTCAGTATTTAGTGCGCAGCTTAGTTTTAAAAATCAGCAAGGTGAGCTTTGTAGGCAGTATGCACTAAGCTCAAATAATACAACGCAAACAAGCATTGCTTGTAAAATGCAAAGCGGTTGGCAAATTAAAGCGCAAACACCCGCGCAGCAAAGTGATAATAGCGCGCAATATCAAACGGCGTCTAACAACAGTGAGTTAGATGCTGTTATAGATAGCATGATCAGCGGCGCACCACTAGATAGAGCGCAAGAGCAGCAAGCAATTAGCGCAAAGTGGCAGTTAAACAAATAATAATGTGTATAAAACGAGGTGAACTATGAAAACATCTATTTTAATTATCAGTATTTTACTTATGGCGGGCTGTGCATCTAAACCTGATTACCGCGCCGCGAATAATGGCTCACAAGGTTACAGCGAGCAAAAAATTAGCGACGATCAATACCGAGTAGAATTTAAAAGTGTGTCAAACAACGTAGCCGATGCCGGTGACTATGCATTATTGCGCGCGGCTGAGCTTACACAAGCACAAGGCTACGACTGGTTTGTTGTAACTAATAAAGAAACCTTTGTTGAGTCTAAATCGCAAGCTCCCGCGTCATCTATTAGTGCATCACAAAGCCAGCAATATGAGCGAAGCTGTGGCTTATTAACCTGCGAAACACGCGCTCGCCCAACAAGCAGTGTAGGCGTACAAGTGAGCAATAATGATAAACGCAAAGAAGTGCACACCCTGATTGATATTAAAATGGGTAAAGGTATAAAGCCAAGCGACAACAGTTTTAGCGCCCAAGACTTAATTGAAAACTTAAGCAAAAAAGCACAAAAGTAAGTGTTTGGTAAAAGCGCTTGATATAAGCACTTAGCTTGTTTTAGCTAAGTGCTTTTTTCGTGGTAAAAAACCAGTAACCAACATAGTACCCACAATGACAAATAATGCGCCTAGTAACGTATTTGGCCCAATTTGCTCATCTAAAATTAAATGCCCCCAAAAGATGCCAAATAGTGGAATTAAAAACGTGACTGTTAACGCCGAGGTAGGGCCTATATCTTCGATTAATTTAAAAAATAAAATATAAGCAAGTGCGGTACACATTACTCCTAATACGAGTACAGCTAGCATAACGTTGGTGCTTGGTATTTCTCGTATTGGCATAAATAAGATAAGAGGCAATACCATAAAGCTTGAAGCCCACATTGAGCCATGGGCGTTATCGAATGGGGCCAGTTTAGGCGCGTTTTTAGTGTAATGCGATGCAATGGCATAGCAAAGTGATGCGCTTAATGCCGCTACTATGGCTAAAATTGATTGGCTATTTAACACAAAATGATTTTGCCCAACCAAAATAACTACGCCAATTAAACCCAGCAGTAAACCAATCACCATACTTTTATTGGGCTTTGTTTTTGTCCATAAAATTCCAACAACAACACCCCATATTGGTGTTGTAGAATTTAAAATTGAGAGTGTGGAAGCGCTAATAGTTTGGGCTGCGTAAGCAAAAAATAAAAACGGCAGAGCAGAATTAAACGCGCCTATAATAAAAAAGTGTTTTTTATGTTGGACAAACGCTAAGCGGCGCTTTAAGTAAAGCGCCACAATAAAGAGGGTGAGTGCGGCAAAGCCAACTCTAAATTCTATTAACACCGCTGGGCCTAAGCTGTTAGCTGCCATTCGCATAAATAAAAATGACGCGCCCCAAATTGCAGCCAAGAAAAATAACCGAAGTAAACTTGCTAAGCTCATGATAGTATTTTAATTATACAAACAGGATTACACAATAGCAGGCTTTGCAAAGAGTGTAAGCCAGATTCGGTACTCGCATATAAAAAATAATAAAGGACTAGTTATGGCTAAATGTATATCGGTTGCAGCAATTTTGGCTGTAGGTTTATTAGGTGGGTGTGGGTCGACCCCTGTTAGCCTATACAGCGACAATACAATGAAGAAAAAAGAATACAATGGTATTAAAGCGTATAAAAAGGGGCTGTACGAGCAAGCTTTTTATGATTTAAAAGAGCCGGCAGTACTTGGCTATAAAAGTGCACAATATACGTTGGCATTCATGTTTTTAAAAGGCCAATACTTGGAGCAATCGACTAAACTCGGAATGGGCTGGCTAGGTGTTGCAAAAGAAGCGGGGGTTGAGAACTGGTCTGCGCAATACGATGCATTTTACAGTGCAGCGACTACGCAGCAAAAACAACAAATAGACGAAACAGTTGAATTATATATAACGCAATTTGGCGTTAAAGCACAAAATATGACCTGTCGGCGTTCAACTTCGCCTAGGCGTACATTTGGTGAAGTTAAAATTGATTGCACTAAGCACGAAGGTAGCGTTACCGAGCACGACATACAAATAATAGAATAGAGTTATGACTTTTCTAGCTTCTTTTCAAAGTCGCTTTTAACTATTTCAAGTGCTTTAAGTACTTCTTCTGGAGCAACATCGTGTTGCTCTAGTATCATAATTAAATCTACTGCAAGTTTAATATGTGTAGGGGCTTGATCAAGTGGACTTGTCATTTAACTCTTTCTTTTTTGATATTTGGCTAATGGCAACGTTTATTGCGGTTTGTACACGTTGTTCCATATGTATGCGTTCTGATTGCGGTAAATAAAACGCCATATCTACATCGTAGCGAATATATCGTGGCGGGAGCTGATTTAGTACCGTACAACAAAAGTCAGCCATTACATCTTCATCATATTTTTCATCAAGTTTAAGTTTGATAACTTCCTCGACTACAATCTTTTCGTAATAGTTGTGTATGTCTTCGTGTAATCGCATATTCCCACCGCTTTAAAATAATCCGTTTAGTTGAGTCTATACTAAGGCTTACTATAAATCGATAGCGGCTTTAAATAGTTGTTTATGAACATTAATTAGTGAACTCAAATTACGCTGATAACCGCCACCTAAAGCGCACATTAGTGGGATTTGATGTTGCTTACAAAAGTTGAGAGTAAAAAAGTCGCGTTTATATACGCCATTGAGCGATACATCAAACAAGCCTAACTCGTCTTTTGTGTAAATATCAACGCCTGCATTATACAAAATAATATCAGGGTTATGTATGCGCACGCAAAAATCGAGTGCTTGCTTTAATGTAGCAAGGTACTCATCGTCGGCTGTTTTAGCGGGCAATGCAAAATCGTAAGTGGACTCTTGCTTATTACGAGGAAAATTTTGTTCACAATGAATTGAGCAGGTAATAATTTGGTTATGGTTATGGTTTTGAGTGATTTGTGCTGTGCCATCGCCTTGGTGTACGTCGCAATCAAAAATTAAAACAGTGTCGGCTTGCTCTGTATTTATTAAATGTGCTGCTGCAATAGCTAAATCATTAAAAATACAAAAGCCACTGCCAAAATCACTATGAGAATGATGATAACCACCGCTTAAATTGAAGGTTAGATCGTGACTAAAAGCCGCTTCAGCAGCTTGAATACTCCCGCCAATAGATAAAAGAGTACGCTCTACAAGTTGTTGCGAATAGGGAAATCCCATCTTTTTAATTGCTTTATCACCTAGAGTCCCATTTAAAAAGTCATCTATATAACGTTGGCTATGACATAGCGCAAGTTGAGATACGGTTACTTTTTTAGGCTCTTGAAAGTGAATAGCCGAAACACCTAGATTTTCTATTTCGGTTTTAAGTAACTTATACTTTTGAATAGGGAATCGATGACGTTCTGCAAGGATAAGGTCTGAATACAATGGATGATAATAAAGCTGCATAGTAAAGTTCGGCTTAACGCAGCTGCTGTTTTTCTACTTGTTGTATTTTGTCCTCGGTGGCAGAAATTGCTTTTCTGCAGCGGCCTAATCGAGCGTGTGTGCTTAATATTTCAAGGTTAAGCTTTTGTGCTTTAGCTGGCGAGGCTTTATCCATTTGCATTTTACGCTCTTCAATCATGAGCACTAAACGGCGTTCAAACTCATGGTTTTGTTTTAATTCGTCGTAAAGCTCGTGCGATGATTGCATTATTTTTTGTACCGCTTGCTTATAAACGGTTTGCTTAGGGCGTGGTTTATAATGGCTTTTGTTTTCTTTAACCCAAATAGGCGTTGATTTAATAACGTTGAATACAGCTTGTACCTGAGCTCCTATACGTTCAAGCGCGTAAGTATAAGCATGGCGATGCTCACTTGGCGGTAATCTTGACACTTCGTCTTCTATTTCTATTACGTAATCGACTAGGTTCATGCTTTTTGTACTAAAAACTGCGCGGTCAAACAAGCTAGGTTGCGCTTGCATGTAACGATTTTTAGAAAAAAGTTTAGCTTTATCAAATTGATCAGCTTGTTGTTTTAGCGTTGCAACTTGTTGGCGTAGTTTATCTAAAGCTGTAGGGTGCATATTAAAAGTAAGCCTCGTAAATTAGTTTTAATGCTAAAAGTATAACCATAGTATTAAATACAGGGCGAATAAATTTACTACCAAAACGTATTGCTGAATGTGCTCCAAACCATGCGCCTAGCATAATAAAAAAGCCCATTGTTATGCCAAGTAAAAAGTTTACATGTCCGAGTGCTACAAAGGTGATGAGCGATATAAAGTTAGAAACAAAGTTCATTGAACGCGCTAAACCACAATTGAGTAGCAAGTTCATTTTATAAAGCATGCCATTAGAAGCGGTCCAAAATGTCCCCGTACCTGGGCCTGCTAAACCATCAAAAAAGCCTAATGCTAAACCCTGTAGCCATTGTTTTATTTTCATCGCTTTGTTGAGTTTAGGGAGTTCATCGCCTTCTGTGGTACTTAAATTACCAAATAAGCTATAAGCGGCAACTAAAATAATAATAATAGGCAGTAGTTTGTTTAAAAAATCGATACTTAAATGGTCAACAATAACAGTCCCTATCAATGCACCTATTGCGGTAGCAATAATAGAGGCTGCCCAAAACTTTGGACTAAATAAGTTCTTTTTGTAATAAGTATAACTGGCTGTTAAAGAGCCAAAACTTGCCGCGAGTTTATTGGTGCCTAGTGTTAAATGTGGAGGTAAGCCTGCAGTTAATAAAGCGGGCACAGTTAACATACCACCGCCACCGGCGATAGCGTCTATAAAACCTGCGGCAAGTGCAACAGCACATAAAACAGCCCAGGTTGTTGGATCGAGTGCGAGTTCAAACATTAATAATCAATTTGTCTTTTAAAAGGTGGTAGGGTGTCGAGCATGGCTTTACCGTATCGCTTAGTAACTAAGCGTCTATCGAGAATAGTAATACAGCCTTCGTCACTCTCTTTTCGCAGCAGTCTACCACAGCTTTGTACCAATTTCTTTGCGGCGTCGGGCACGGTAATCGTTAAAAACGGGTTACCGCCTTTGCTTTGTACAAATTCTGCTTGCGCTTCTTCTATCGGCGAAGTAGGTACAGCAAACGGAATTTTAGTAATTATTAAGTTCTCTAAATATTTACCAGGTAAATCAAGCCCTTCCGAAAGGCTTTGTGTTCCGAATAAAATACTGCCTTTGCCTTCGTCTACATTTTTAGTGTGTAATTTAAGCAACGCTTCTCGCGACATCTCACCTTGTACTAATAAGTTAAAACCTTTTGTTCTAAGAAACTTTGTTACGTGGTCCATTTGCCAGTAAGAAGCGAATAGTACAAGGTTCGCTTTTTTATCATTTAGGTACTCTGGTAAAGTTTTAGCTAAGTGATCACTAAAGTCTTTATCGGTAGGTTCTACTTTAGATACCGGAATACGTAAAGTGGCTTGTTTTGGGTAATCAAAAGGAGAAGGTACTTTAATAAATTTAACGCCTTCTTCTTTAGCAAGTCCTGTTTCGTAAGCAAAGTGATCAAATGAGCCCAGTGCACTTAATGTAGCAGAGCACAAAACAGCGCCCGCGCATTCTCGCCACAATTTATCTTTTAAGTAATAACCGACCTCGATAGGGCAGTCGCTTAATAAGTGGTCGTGATGGCTTTTGTATTCAAGGCGTTTTATCCACCGTGCATGAGGAGCACCTTCGCCTTTTTTTGCGTAACTAAACCATAGTTTGTTTAGTTGCTCTAACCGGTTTATGTATTGACCGCTTTCGCCTAGTATTGGGTCGGCAACGTAAGGTTTTATGTCGCCATCACTTACATCTTGGGTAAGGGTGTCGTGCATTTTGTTTAAACAGCGCAGCGCATCTTGCGTGGCTTCGCTTATATCTTTTGCTTTACTGTGCAGCGATTGTGGAATTTCACCGTGTTCAAAGCGATAAGTATCGTCTTTTGAGTATTCAAAGTCGGCATTATCAAGAATATCGCGAACTACTTTTAAATCTTTATTCGCGTCATTAATGCTGTCGCAAAGTTTAAAGTTTTGCCCAATAGCTCTTTGCCCCACTAAAACCTTCGCCATTTTCCCGCTAAACTTGGTGAGCTTATCAAGCCATTCTATCGTGCCTTTAATTGTGGCAGCAGCTGATGAAAAATCGCGTGTTATATGTGCTAAATGGTGCGCTTCATCAATTACATAAATGGTGTTGTCGGGCTCTGGTAAAATTTTACCACCGCCTAGGTCTAAATCGGCAAGTAATAAAGAGTGGTTAATTACCAGCACATCCATTTGCATTAATTGATTACGAGCAAGCTGAAACGGACACGTTTGATGGGCCTTCATTTGGCGCTGGCACGAATGTTTGTCGCACGCTATTAAGTTCCACACTCTATCGGGTACGGTATCGGCCCAGCTGTCTCTATCGCCTTGCCATTTTTTATTTACGTAAGCGTTATATAACTCATTTAAACATTTGGTTTCCATTGCGCTCAATGGTGAAGTAAGCGTTGGCATAAAGTCCATTTGTGTTTGGCTATCGCCGTTTACAGCATTATGTAATTTGTGGGCACAAATATAACGATGGCGACCTTTTACCAAATCAAATTTAAAGTCGAGGCCTGAATGCTTTTTAAAAAATGGCAGTTCTTTTGCTATTAATTGCTCTTGAAGTGCAACGGTTGCGGTAGAAATAACTAGCTTCTTTTTTTGTGCTAAGGCAAGAGGCAATGCGCCTAAACAATAAGCAAGGGACTTACCGGTACCGGTGCCTGCTTCAATTACGCAAATGCGCTGCTTTTTATGGTATTCGCCAGCAAGCGTTTTTGCTATTTCGGCTACAAGGTAGTTTTGACTGCTACGAGGGCGATAATCGTTTAGGTTGCTAGCCACATGCTGGTGTACTTGCCTAATTGTTTTTTTTAGTGAGTCAGAAAGCATGGGATGATTTACCTAAAGTATGTATATAATTACAGTGCTATGGATTTTAGAGTTATAAGAGGGTAACTACAAGAAGTGATGAGATTAATTTAGCAAATAAAGTATCTGAGTGTTTATTTAGGTTGAATGTATGGCTTTAAAGCATTTTGAATTAAGTAAAAACTTACATATATATGAATAAGGTTTAGTAATAATGTACTTAACAGCCGGTTTTATTGTTTCTTCACATGCTTATGATACTGCTAGCGGCATCTGCTACGAAGCGTGGTTTTGCAGTGATAAAGGGCCTATAAAAACTATATCAGTTAACGAAAATGCGCTGTTTTTTATCAAAAGTAAAGATGCTGAAATAGTGCATGAAATATTAGCAGCTGAGTCACTTATCTTTAATATTAAAAGTCTTGAGTTAAAAAACTTTCAGCAAGAAGATATGTCGGCCTGTTACTTCAAATCACTAAAGCATTTTTATTCTGCTGCTAAAGCTTTAAAGCAACGTGGAGTTGTATTATTTGAAGAAGATATTCGACCAATAGAGCGCTACCTAATGGAGCGCTTTATAAAAGGAGGTGCTTGGATAACGGGTAATGTTTTTTATCAAAATGGTTATACATTAGTAACAGAGGCAAAATTAAAAGCAAATGATGAGTACTCCCCAACTCTTAATAAGCTGTCGTTAGACATTGAATGTAACGAAAGTGGCGTTTTGTTTTCTGTTGGACTTGTGGGCTGTAATTTAGACTGTGTTTTAATGATTGGCGAGCCAGATAGAGAAGCTGAAAACCTAGAGTTTGATACTATTTGGTGTGTAGATGAGGCTGAGCTCTTAAAGGGATTGGAGCATTTTATTAAGCTTAGCGATCCTGATGTCATAATTGGTTGGAATGTAATTGAGTTCGATTTTTCGGTTATTCATGAAAGAGCTGAAGCACTAGGCATTAAGTTATTACTGGGTAGGGGAGATCAACCTTTATATGTTCGCAAAGGACACTTTACTCGAGTATCGATCCCTGGGCGATGTGTGGTTGATGGAATAGACACTTTAAAAAATGGTACATATAGCTTTGAGAGTTTTTCTTTAGCTAATGTTTCAAATCAAGTGTTGGGTGAGTCCAAATTAATCGACACGGCTAATAGTCTGCAGGAAATTATTAGGCAATTTAATGAAGATAAGCTTTCTTTAGCAAAATATAATCGACAAGATTGTATTTTGGTAAATAAAATTTTTGATAAATTAAAGCTACTCGATTTTTCTATTATAAGAACAAAGCTTACAGGATTAGAGCTTGAAAAAAAGGGCGGCTCTGTCGCTGCTTTTATTAATATGTATTTACCACTACTGCATCGCAGCGGTTATGTTGCCCCTAATATGGGCGATCATGGACTTACATTTGAAAGCCCAGGCGGTTATGTAATGGAGTCTATTCCTGGGCTTTATAAAAATGTCATTGTTTTAGATTTTAAAAGCTTGTACCCCAGTATTATGCAAACTTTCTACATTGATCCACTCGGACTGATAGAAGGTTTAAAAAATCCAAACCAAAGTGTGCAGGGTTTTAATGAAGCCCTATTCTCGCGAGACAAGCATCACTTACCTTTACTTGTTAAAAGCTTAGCGTCCCAAAGGCAGCTCGCCAAAGACAATCAAGATCAAATGCTTTCTCAAGCAATTAAAATAATAATGAATAGCTTATATGGTGTTTTAGGCTCAAAAGGGTGCAGGTTTTACGATCCCAGGTTATCTAGCTCTATTACGTTAAGAGGACACGAAATAATGCTACAAACTAAAAAATGGATAGAAGAGCTTGGTTATAGCGTTATTTATGGCGATACCGATTCTACATTTATTAAGTTGGATGATAATTTAACCCACGACGAGTGTAATGAAATTGGCGTGTTTTTAGCTAAAAAGATAACTACAGATTGGATTAGCGAGATTAAACAAACGCACAACTTAACAAGTCATTTAGAAATAGAATTTGAATCTCTTTATAGCCCTTTCTTTTTGCCAACCATAAGGGGAAAGCTAGTTGGCTCTAAAAAGCGCTATGTCGGTAAATTAATTAAACCAAACGAATCAAAACTAGTATTTAAAGGATTAGAAACAGTAAGAAGTGATTGGACTAAACTTGCTCAACAATTCCAGTTCGACCTATTTACTAGTCTTTTTGATGGAAATTTAAATATAAATGACCTTGTTAAAGACTATACAACAAAGTTATACCAAGGTGATTTTGATCATTTACTCATTTTTAAAAAGAGATTAGGTCAAAACTTAATCGATTATAAGAAAAATATTCCCCCTCATGTTCAAGCAGTTAAAAAACACCAGAAAAAAAATAGCGAATTTACGGTTAATAGAGGTGAATTTGTTACATTCGTTTACACAACCGCTGGAGTTGAGCTGTATCAAGGCCTACATAGCTATGACTATGCAATTTATGTAGAAAAACAGATTGTACCGCTTTTAGATATGGTAGAGCCGCTAATCAATCAAAATGTAAATGATTCGGAGAAGAATCAGTTTTTATTATTCTAATTTAGTATCTCAATTGGATGTTTTTGATTAAATAATCCACTTTCCTGCTTCTAAATCGTACGATAACCCCGGTTTTACGAAAAATATCATTAAAAAACCTCTTTATGATTAATATTTAGTTAACAGAGGTTGGCTTTTTAGTTTTTTTTGTTTACTATTTGTTTCAGTCACTGTTAATAGCATGTGATAATAAAAAATAATTAAATAATAGTTGCTTCTATAAAGTTGTAACACCAGGGAGAATCAAATGTTAAATAATCAAGTTTCAAAGGCAGTTCGCTTAGCGATTGCATTTGGTGCAGTATCTACTGCTGCATTTTCGGCAAGTTCGTTTGCTGCAGAAGAAGATAGCGTAGAAAAAGTAGAACGAATTGAAGTTACTGGTTCACGTATTAAACGTACAGATTTAGAAGGTGCTTCGCCAGTAAACATTATTACAGCAGAAGATATGCAGATTGAAGGTAACTTCACTGTGGCTGATGCACTTCGAGGCAGCAGTTTTAACTCATTCGGTTCATTTTCAGAGCGTTCAGGTAGCTCTGCACAATCTCAAGCTACTATTAACTTACGTGGTGCTGGTTCTAGCAGAACGTTAGTTTTATTAGATGGTAAGCGCATGCCTGGTTCACCAACTCTTGGTGGCCAATCAGCAAATTTAAACTCAATCCCAATGGCTGCAGTTGAACGTATCGAAATTTTAACTGATGGTGCATCTTCAACTTATGGTTCTGACGCAATGGCTGGTGTTGTTAACATCATCATGAAGAAAAACTATGAAGGTCTTCAGTTCCAAGGCGAAGCAGGACACCGTGATCAAGATGAAGGTACAACTTCAGCTAGTTTCTCGGTAACCGCTGGTTACTCTACAGATAAAGGTAATGTAACATTTGCTTTTGACCACCAGAGACGCGAAGGTATATCTGATGGTGATCGTGATTATACTAAAGCTTCAGCAACAGATCTTGATGGTGATGGCGTAATTCAGGCATACGAAGAGACTAAAGGTTGGTCTATATACGGTGCGACTGTAGCTTCACCTGATTTTTCAGAGGCTCAAGCATCACCAATATGTGACGACTTAACAGCAGAGTACGGTGAGGATACATTCCGTAAGTTTGCAGCTGACAATGACTGGGGTAGTGAAGGCTCTACTTACTGTATGTTTGCTTTCGCAAATGTATCTTATAATAAAGCTTCTATCGACCGTAATACTGTTTATTTAGATGCAAATTATGAATTGAATGATGATATCGAATGGTATGGCCGTGCTATGTTTGTTCAAAATAGCTCATTTGGTCGTTATGCTCCACCTGCCGCAGCATGGAATAATTTAGCTGCAGACAATGAAGCAAACCCTTATGATGAAGAAACAACAGGTTACTGGCGTTGGGCAGGTATTGGTAATCGCGATGGTAACGTTGATGATTACAGCCAAGACTACCTAATGGGTTTACGCGGTGATTTAGAGTGGAATAATGCATCTTGGGATGTTTATTATCATACTAATAAAGCTGATAATAAATCTGTAGGTACTTATTACCTTAGCTACGGTGGCTTAGCTTACAACCAAGCAAATGGAATTGATTTAGGTTCTGATGAAGGTGTTGCAAATATGAAAGCAACAACCCTACAAAGCTCATCTTCTACTTTCAATCAATACAATGCCGGCATCGGATTCGATTTGTTTGAATTACCAGGCGGTACGGTAGCGCATTATTTCGGTGCTGAATTTTTAGAGCAAACGTATGCTGATATTTACGATGGTCAGTCAGAAGCTGGTTTAATAGGCGGCTCTGCAGGTAACTCTGCGCTTGGTGATCGTGACATTACGGCTTTCTTTTATGAAGTTGCAATGCCAGTAGTAGATTCACTAGAAGTTAACATTGCCGTACGTTACGATGACTACTCTGACTTTGGTGATAATGTTGCTCCTAAGATATCTGCTCGTTGGCAGGCAACAGATACTGTTGTAGTACGTGCTTCTTACTCTGAAGCTTTCCGTGCACCAGGTCTTGACCAATTAAATGCCGCTACTACTTTTAGTGCTGAATCAGCGATTGATTACTCTCAAGGTGATACATCGTCTAAGCAAATTGATACATACTACAAATCAAATACAGAGTTAGGTCCTGAAACATCAGAATACACTAACTTAGGTATAGCTTGGGATGTGATTGAGAACTTCGGTGTTAAAGCTGATTACTTCAATTTATCAATTGATGACGTTATTCAAACTAAAACTGTTCAAGGTCTTCTATCGGATGAAGCGGCTGGCAGAATAACTGCTTTCGCACCTGGTTCTGATGTAAGTAATGAAACTTTTTACTTAATACGTTCAGAAACTGGTCGTTTATTAGAAGCTGGTACTGGTTACTTCAACGGCAATGGTTTTGAGATTGAAGGTTTAGATTTAACTCTTTACGGTCATATCGATACTAGTGTTGGTGAGTTCCGCATGAACACTGTAAATAGTTTTGTATTATCTTACGATGAAGAGCGTGGCGGTAGAGTTTATAATACTGCTGGTTGGAGTGGTCAACCTGACTTCAAATCTAATACTACATTAACTTGGGCGCTTGACGACCATAGTGTAGCTTGGAACATGAACTACACGTCATCTACTTCTGAGAATGAAGCACCAAATGAAGATGGTATTTTAGAGCAAGATGGTGAACTTGAAGATTGGTTGATTCATAACCTTACGTACAGCTATAACGCAGGTGTTTATGGTACAGTTCGCTTATCAGTAAGCAACTTAACAGACGAAGATCCTGTACTTACATCTACAGGCGCTTACGATAACGCTGATTTATATAACAACTATGGTCGTGATTACCGTATCAACTATACAATTAACTTTTAACTTGTTAATTTGTTAATAAAAAAGGGCTGAATTTATTCAGCCCTTTTTTTATAAAAATGCTTCGTATTAATGTCAGTTTATGCATCAGGATTTTTAAATGAAAAACCTAAAAACTTCGCGTACTACATACCTAAAATAAGACTATATCCAGAACTTTAAATTAGCAGAAGTAGATAAAGTGAAGGCATCGTTACTATAACAAGCCCTAAGTATAAGAGTGCCCATGATTAATACTGTATTTTTTATCTGAAATAGATTGGGTTGCTTGAAGCTAATATGTCCAAATCCTCGCACGAAGATTTTACACCTCTAACGCCAACTCGAAAAGTGAATGAAAAATCTCATGCTCAATAAAATGCTTTCTGTAATTGATAAAGAGTGTGGTGCAAATATAAGGAGAAATATGCAACAGATTTCCCTAGTAATGCACGACTCTGGAAATAACAACTCAGAATCTGTTTGCTTTGCTACTCATTAGTTACAATTTATATCAGTTGTATTGGCATAGCATAGAGAATGGTTAGGAGGTTTAAGCTAAAATTTTATTGAATAAATGTAACTCATTAAAAAGTATAATAATACTCGTTTAGCAGCCAATATTTATATACAATAAAATGAGACTGTACTTAATTATTAGAAATAAAATATCAAATTAAGTGCATAAAAAGCTCGGTACTTGAGCCACTGGCTCTCTATTAAAATCTTCAACTTATCTCAGAACAGGACAAAATAATGATGAAAAACTATTGGAGTGATTATTGGGCTCAAGGCTATCTAACCTCATTTGGACAAGATATAAAGAGTAATTACACGGGTAAATTAAAGTCTTGTTGGTTGGAGTTTGCTGAAAAGTTAAATTGTAATGACAAAGTACTTGATATTGGTACTGGGAATGGTGCTCTTATTCGATTAATTCAAGAGAATAGTAGCGTTCAATTTAATGTCATAGGTGTAGATAAAGCTATTGTTAACGAAAAAGTAGCCGGTATAGAGTCATCAAATATTTTATCTAATGTAAGCGCTGAAGTCTTGCCTTTTGAAACAGCAGAATTTGATGCGATAGTAACACAGTTTGCTATCGAATATAGCGAGTTAGCGAGAAGTATCCCAGAGCTTTTTAGAGTATTAAAGAAAGGAGGCCTATATCAAATTGTGTGTCACGAAATGGATTCGGACATAGTGAAGCCAAATGTACTAATATTAGAGTCTGCAATTCGGGTGCAGAGTGAATTATTAGTTCCTTTAAAACAACTAATAAGCGCACTAAAAAAAGAGAATAAAGATCTGATTAATAGCAATATTTCTATTATTAATGAATATGTGGAGCTAGAAAAAAAGATACACCCACTTGCAATAAAAGGTACCAGGTACACTGATTTTTATCATTTTATTTTAAAGAATAGAAAGATAGATCTCGAGAAAGCTTATTACCTATTTTCTCAAGAGTTAGAAGGGCTGATTTATAGGTTAACTGATTTAAAGCAAGCCGCTTTGAATGCCCAGCAACTTAAACAACTGTTAGCTTCAAGAGGGGATGTATATAAAGAAGTTCTTGTTGATTCAAATAAAGAGTATATAGGCACGCTTTACAGGGGCTATAAACGTTAAAATTAAGTTTTATTAGCCTATTCTAATATTAATATCCCTACCTGTTAAAAAGCAATAAAATCTCTCCATCTATAATTATGTCTCTTGGGGCATACCTAATGAGGCTGTCACTTCAACTGATAGAGTCGCAGCCGTCTTCGTATTCTTTAAACAAAGCTTTATTAAATTGTGTTGTTGAAAGCCAGCTTCAAATTTACTCTATAGTCCGACGAATTAGGGCAGTGTTTTAATATCGTTGAGTTATAAAAGTCATTAGTTGCGTCATATTGCTCCAGTCATAACGATAGCATATCTCCTCTGTTGCTTTGAATAAGGGACAATGTATGTTGCATATTTATACTACTGTTACCTAAAACTGTGCCTAAGCATTTTTTAGCGGGATATCTGTGCGTGCTTTCCGGTTCGCTTCTATCTCACCATTTTTTGCTACTTTTATATCTATATTTCTCATCCCTAAAAGAAAATTAGTAACTTACTTAAGATGATTATTAAGATTTAATTTTGCAAAAAAAACAAAAGTTAATGTTTTGCAATAATGCAAAAATAACATCATGTTTGTTTTTTGTTGCGTTAGATCGTTGTAAATAAAAGGGTTTATTTGGTTAGCTAAGTGTTGACCTTTTGCATAAGTTGGGACTACTATTCAAATCGAAATAGGTATTGTGATTAATTACAGACCGTTTTGAAAATAAAACAATTAAAATAGTATTCTAGGGAAAATTAAATGTTAAATAATAAAGTTTCAAATGCTGTTCGCTTGGCGATCGCTTTTGGTGCTGCTTCAACAGCAGCTTTTTCTGCAAGTTCATTTGCTGCGGAGACGGGAGTGGACAAAGTAGAGCGTATTGAAGTAACAGGCTCTCGTATTAAGCGAACTGATCTTGAAGGTGCATCACCTGTAAATATAATTACTTCAGCGGATATGAAGGTTGAGGGTAATTTTACTGTTGCTGATGCATTACGAGGAAGTAGTTTTAACTCTTTTGGCTCATTCTCTGAGCGCTCGGGTAGTTCAGCTCAATCTCAAGCTACTATCAATTTACGTGGAGCTGGCTCGAGCCGAACTCTTGTTCTGCTAGACGGCAAACGCATGCCTGGTTCACCTACATTAGGTGGTCAATCTGCAAATTTGAATTCTATTCCAATGGCAGCTGTTGAGCGTATTGAAATATTAACCGATGGTGCATCATCTACTTATGGTTCAGATGCAATGGCTGGTGTAGTAAACATCATAATGAAAAAGAATTATGAGGGTTTACAATTTCAAGCTGAAGCCGGTCATCGCGAGCAAGATCAAGGTACTACCAATACAGGCTTTTCTGTAACGGCAGGGTACTCTACCGATAAAGGTAATGTAACAATTGCATTCGATCATCAAAAAAGAGAGGGGATTGCTGATCGCGACAGATCTTATACAGCACCACAACTAATCGACCGTGATGGTGATGGTACTATTCAAGCATATGATGAAACTGTAGGCTGGTCTTGGTATGGCGCAACAGTTTTATCACCTGATTATTCTGAGGCACAAGCATCTCCAATTTGTGCAGATCAAGCTGCAAAATATGGTGATGATGCGTTTAAAGAAATAGCAGCAGATACTGATTATGCACCAGGCTCTAATTACTGCATGTATGCGCACGCTAATGTATCTTATAATAAAGCTTCTATTGATCGTAATACAGTTTACATAGACTCAAATTATGAATTAAGTGATTCAGTTGAGTGGTACGGACGTGCAATGTTTGTACAAAATAGTTCATTCGGCCGTTACGCGCCGGCTGCTGCACAATGGGCATCATTGAGTGCTGATAACCCAGTAAATCCTTATGGCGAAGATGGAGCATTAGGTTTATGGCGCTGGGCTGATTTAGGTACGCGTGATGGTAATGTAGATGATTATAGCCAAGATTATTTAACTGGTTTACGCGGAGATTTAGATTGGAACAATGCTACTTGGGATATTTATTTTCATACAAATAAAGCTGATAACAAATCGGTTGGCACCTATTACCTGAGTTATGGTGGGCTTGCACATAACGAAGCGAATGGTATTCCTCTTACATCAGACGTTGGTGTAGCTAATATGAAAGCTACCACTTTACAAAACTCATCATCAACATTTAATCAAATTAACGCAGGTTTTGGCTTTGATTTATTTGAATTACCAGGTGGCGATGTAGCACATTATTTTGGAGCTGAGTATTTAGAGCAAACTTATGCCGATATTTATGATGGTCAATCTGAGGCAGGACTAATCGGTGGTTCAGCCGGTAATAGTGCTAGAGGAGAGCGTGATATAACAGCCTTTTTCTACGAAGCGGCTCTACCGGTTTCAGATACAGTTGAAGTGAATTTAGCTGTTAGATATGATGACTATTCAGATTTTGGCGATAATTTAGCACCAAAAGCTTCAATTCGCTGGCAGGCAACGGATACTGTTGTTGTTCGCGCTTCATATTCTGAGGCATTCCGTGCTCCAGGTTTAGATGAATTAAATGCTGCAACAACATTTAGTGCTGAGGACGCAACCGATTTTGCTCAAGGAAGTACATCAGATCAGCAAGTTGATACATATTATAAATCTAATCCTGATTTAGGCGCAGAAACTTCAGAATATTTAAACTTTGGAGTTGCTTGGGATATTGTTGAAAACTTTGGCGTTAAAGTAGATTACTTTAATTTATCAATCGATGACGTAATACAAACTAAAACCGTTCAAAGTTTATTATCAGATGAGTCGGCAGGTTTAATTTCTTCGTTCTTACCTGGGTCAGATACATCCAATGAGACCTTTTATCTAATCCGTGCTGAAAATGGTCGCTTACTAGAAGCTGGTACGGGATATTTCAATGGTAATGGTTTCGAAATTGAAGGTCTAGATTTAACTCTGTATGGTAATGTTGATACTAATGTAGGTATGTTCCGCTTTAACTCTGTCAACAGCTTTACCTTTTCTTATGAGGAAGAAGTTGGAGGTAGGGTCTATAATACAGCGGATTGGAGTGGCCAGCCGGATTATAAATCGAATACAACGATAAGTTGGTCATTAGATGAGCACAGTGTTGCATGGAATATGTCTTACACAGCATCAACATCTGAAAATGAAATTCCAAATGAAGATGGTGTATTAATTCAGACTGGTCGCTTAGATAGCTGGTTGGTTCATAACCTTAACTATACTTATGATGCAGGTGATTTAGGCTCGATCAGTCTTGCTGTTAATAACTTAACAGATGAAGATCCAGTTCTAAATTCTAAAGGTGAATATACTAACCCTGAGTTATACAACAACTACGGTCGTGATTATAGAGTTAGCTATACTATAAAATTCTGATAGCAGTAACCAAATGCAGAATTTATTTAGTAATGCCGTTCACTTAAGGTGAGCGGCATTTTTGTTTCTGGCATACCATTGCTTTCAGGGCTTGGCTGATTCTGACGAAACTTCCTCTCCTAGAAGCCGTAGAAGTAAGCTTTCTGTGGTCGTATAAAATAACTAGGTATTATTGCCGCTACTAAGGAATACACTAACCTTATTATTTTAAATAAACGACTAATAAAACTCAGTTGGTACGGTAAAAAACCTCTCTTAAGTGTGTTGTGCACCCCATTATCTGTACGTAAAAAACTTCTTAATATTAATTGATTACCAAGCATATAATGCTTTTTCTTGATGACCAATGATTATATAAATTACTAATATTCGGCTGATAGGTAACTCATTGGCTCTGTCATCAAGGTCAGTATACTTATGATTTTCTTTTCGAGTAACTAACCTAGCAATAAGTATATAAGGAAGCGTTGGCCAATTGGCTCAATGTAAGTTGAATTGATTTATCACTGTATCCTAATGCGTTAATAACTTTATATAGAATATTCTTTAAGTGGAATTTCAAAATGAGATTTATTCTCAGCTGTTTGTCATTATCAATTACTATGCAGACCAAAAATCAAACTATTGATTCTAATGTCAGCCTTCTTTACCTTAAAGTAACAACCCTGGTCATTTTATAAGTTTCTTAGGTGAGCGATAAAGGAAGCAAGTCTACGAGTTTTTCTACTTAATAGGTTTGATGTTATTAATAATTTTGAGTGGGCTAGAAGTTTGCACTAAAAAATCTGAATTTCTCAAAGTAATTCGCCTCTCACATAGCCAAGGAGTTATTCAAGAGCTCTCAAAGCTTCTCAATTTTTTTGTATTAAAGTGTATTTAACTTTTTATTTTTAATTAAAGTTGGAAATACCTTAATTATTGATTATATTAAATGTTGTATATAATTTAAACTTAGTACGTTATAGAGTTTAAGATTGATTAATGGATATAATTCTTATAAAGAGGGAAATATGAAAGCGATAGTAAAGTTACTGCTCATTTTAAGTGTATTACTGTTTAGTCAGAATGGCCGTTCAGAAGAAATTACTGAGTGCGATACAAAAGTATGTAAGCAACGTTTTAAAGATTTTAAAAAATATGCGCGCAAAGATATCCCACAGGCGACGGAAGTATTAGGGACATTTTATTACAAAGGGTACGGTATAGAAAAAAATCATAGTAAGGCACGACGTTATTTTTTGAATAGTGCGAAATATGGAAGTCCCACAGCCCAATTTAAACTAGGGTTAATGTATTTAAATGGTGAAGGTGGAAATGTTGAAGTTAAAAAAGGAATTAATTGGTTAGAGTGGGCTGCTAAAAATGACGTTACTGCAGCAAATTACTTTTTAGGTCTATTTTATATTGATGGTAAACTAATTGATAAAGATTATAAAAAAGGTAAGACTTATTTAGAGGCTGCATCCAATGAGGACTATCATAAAGCTCAGTTTGTTTTAGCAAAGTATTATGAATTAGAGGAAAATAACCAAGAAAAAGCTGTTGAGTATTATAAAAAGTCAGCATATTTTGTAGAAGAGTCTAATCTTCGCTTGATCTCTCTAGGTATAAAACTGCCACAAACAGATCCTAACTTATCAATTGAGAGGATTGAAGTTAAATCAGAATCGTTAAACGACATGTTCGATGAATTGCTAGCTGCACTGAGATATATACCTGCTCCAGGCAAACCTACGGGTTCAAATGTAGTTGGAATGGGTTGCCGAAATCAAGATTCCAATTGCGGATTTATTGTCGATCCAACTGAAATTGAAAGATTTATTAGAGATATGCAGTGGCAGTTTTCTGATCCAACATTAACACAGGCTATGAGGCCAGTTGATTTGTAGTATTTGACTTAAATTCAATATAACATAGTAATTTAAAGTATTACTTGGTTTGTTCTAACGTATTAAATTACAATACTATCAAACTTGATTTACTTATTTAGCGAGATATAAATGAAAGAAGTCCGATCTTTTATTAAAACAGCATCATTAACGGATCTTGAAAAAGCCCAACAGCTTATCAATGATGCAATTTCAAAATATACCCAGCAGCAAAAAGCGAAACAGGAAGTTTTGGATCTTTTAAAAGAAAAAGGACTTACGCTAGAAGATTTACAAGATGGAGCATCTGACAAACGTACTAAAGTTAAGCCTAAGTACCGTATGGAACTTAATGGTGAGACTATTGAATGGACAGGCCGTGGCCGTCGTCCTAAAGCGTTTGAAGGTGTTGAGCTTGAGAAATTTTTAGCCTAAAGCTAAATATAAGAGAAGCTTCGGCTTCTCTTTTTTGTTTCCCCCTCAATAAAATATAATTAAAGTTTAAAACTCCCAGCTATTATTTGCTAAAATCTCTTCACTCAAACCTATTTGTTTTCCCATGAGCTATAAACTAAGACCTTACCAGCAAGAAGCCGTAGAACGCACCGTTTTACACTTTAGAAAGAGTAATGATCCTGCCGTTATTGTGCTACCGACCGGTGCAGGTAAAAGCCTTGTTATTGCTGAACTTGCCCGTATTGCTAAGCAAAAAATATTAGTACTTGCTCATGTCAAAGAGTTAGTAGAGCAAAATTCGCAAAAATATAAAAGTTTTGGTTTAGAGGCGAGTATATTTTCAGCAGGTTTAAAAGAAAAGTCATTAAACCATCAAGTAACCTTTGCCAGTGTGCAATCACTTTCTCGTAATTTAAATAAATTAAATGAGCATTATTCGTTACTTATTATTGATGAATGCCACAGGGTAAATGGGGATAAAAAAAGCCAGTACGGAAAAGTAATAAGTAGTTTAAAAGAATATAACCCTCAGTTAAAAGTATTGGGTTTAACAGCAACACCTTATCGGCTAGGAACGGGGTGGATATACCATCATCATTATCATGGCTTTGTTAAAGGGACTAATGAAAGCCCGTTTAAAAGTTGTATTTTTGAATTACCACTCAGGTATATGATCAAACATAATTATTTAACGCCGCCAAACGAAGTTGATGCAGCGATTAGCCATTATGATTTTTCGTCTTTAGATAGCAATGCATTTGGGCAATATACGACTGATGATATGAATGCGCTTTTAAAAAACAGTGAGCGCGCAACGAAAGCTATATTACAGCAAGTAATTCAATACAGTGAAGAGCGTGAAGGTGTTATGGTTTTTGCAGCCACGGTAATGCATGCTCAGGAAATATTAAGCTATTTGCCAGCTCAGCAAAGTGCACTTATAACAGGTGATACGCCAAACACTGAGCGCGATAAAATCATTAAGCAATTTAAAGCTAAGCAATTAAAGTATCTAGTTAATATATCGGTACTAACAACCGGCTTTGATGCGCCACATGTCGACTTTATAGCTATTTTAAGACCTACAGAATCAGTTAGTTTATATCAACAAATTGTGGGGCGAGGCTTGAGGCTATCTGAATCAAAAACGGATTGCTTAGTAATAGATTATGCCGGCAATGGTTTTAATTTATTTCACCCAGAAGTAGGCGATAAAAAAGGCGATAGTGATAATGAACCTGTGCAGGTACTTTGTCCTGGCTGTGGTTTTGCGAATATATTTTGGGGTAAAACTGATTCCGCAGGAAAAGTAATAGAGCACTTTGGCAGGCGCTGTAAAGGGCTGTTAGAAGATGATGATGGGCATAAAGAGCAGTGCGATTATCGTTTTAGGTTTAAAGAGTGTGAGCAGTGCGGTGCCCAAAATGATATTGCTGCACGTAAATGTCACGATTGCGGCGCGGTAATGGCCGACCCTGATGATAAGTTACGTAATGCATTAAACTTAAAAGACGCACTTGTGCTTCGATGTAGTGGGTTATCGGTAACTCAAATTAAAGATGAACTTATTAAAATAACGTATTTTGATGAAGATGGTGCAAGTTGCGATGAGGTATATAACCTCGCAAATAAAGGCGGGCAATTTATATTTAACAAGCAATTTGGTCTACGAGTAGGACTTGGGCAAACACCTATTAATTTTAAAACTGCAGCGCAAGTAGTAAACGCACAATTTGAATTAGTACCACCGGATTTTGTTATTGCACGAAAAAGCAAAAAGTATGGTTGGAAAGTGGCTGATAAGCTATTTGACTATAAAGGGGGTTTTAGAAAGGCAAATCAGTTAAGCCGCTAAGCTTAACTGATAGAGTACATTGAACTAAAAGGCGATTAAGCCTCGTCACCGTCCATTAATCCCCAGCCATCACCGTATCCATTAAAGCTATTAGCAATACTTTCAATGTATTGCTCTGCTTGTCCTAGAAGGGTGTGCTCTGGCACCATTTGTACTTGAGTGATTACTTCCCAAACGCCAGTGTCTTTACATTTTTCAAGCTCAGCATTTTGAACTAATGCATCAGAGACTATTTCTTTAGCAAATTTTTCAGCATCGGCTTCTTGTTCAAATAAAATAAAAAAATCGACTTGGTGCATTTTATTTAAATCAATGCCAGCAGCGGCTATTTCGGCTAAAAGTTGGCCGTTATCATCATCAGGGAATTGCATTAAAAACTCATTTAAAATTAATTTTTTATTCGTAGGCACTATTGTAACTAAAATATTGTCTTAACGCGTACTAATTTTAATTATGCTGATATTTATTCAAAGTTAAATTTACGCGTTAGATTGTTATTAAGTTAATGTGTTGCTCATTATGGCTATGCTAATATGCGGGTAATTAAACAGTTTTTTGTTAGATATTAAAAGTAAGGATATTTACTTGTTTATTAAGTTTTTACGTTGCATGTGTGTTGTGAGCGCTTTAATTGCGACAAATAGCTATGCGGCAGAAAAAGTCATAGAAGATTACGAAATTGAAGGGTTAAGTGGCGATTTAGAAAATAACGTAGCTCTTTACCTCAAGCAGTTAATTGGCGAGAAGCCAACCCGTACACTTCGCCGCTATGCTCAAAAACAAGTACTAAATAGTATCAAAGCACTTGGCTATTATAGCCCGACCGTCGAGGTTATTTATGATAAAGACGACAGCGAACTAATTGTTAAAGTTGAACGGGGGCCTGCAACTCGCATAGAAGCAATTAATATTACGCTAAACGGTGATGGTCAAAGCGATACCCAATTACAGGCATTGATTAAAAGCAATCACTTAAAGCAAGGTGATGTTTTAAATCATGGTAAATATGACTCTGCTCATAAAAAAATAGAATCTATGCTACTAGAGCTTGGTTATTTTGATGCTAAGTGGCCAGCGCGCAAATTAGAAGTATCGCTTAAAAAAAATAGTGCTGTTATTACTTTCATAATTGATACCGGAGTTAGGTATCAGTTTGGCGATATACAAATTGCTAGTAATAACCCAGCTGAAAAATATATACGTTCTTTAGCCCCCTTTACTCAAGGACAGCCTTATAAGTCAACAAAAATAGCAGACTACAATCTTGACTTATCAAGCACTCCTTATTTTGCAAGCGTGCGTGTTTATACCGATATTGTTGCACGTAAAAATGGCCAAGTACCTGTTAAAGTAGAGGTATCATCCAAGCCTGCGAATAGTTTTGAAATAGGAGCAGGCTTCACTGAAACAGAGCCTAGGGTTCGCTTTAAATGGACGAAGCCTTGGATTACAGAAAATGGGCATTATTTAGAAACAAATCTCAATGTTTCTGAAAAACAGCAGAATATTTCAATGGCTTATACCGTACCTGTAGATGATCCTAACGATGATCTATGGCGCTTTTCTGTCGGTTATAAATTAGAAGATGAGCTCGCTGAAGATACCTACAGCGAAATATTAACTGGCCAATTACAGCGCCAATGGTTAACCGAAAATAAGTGGGTGCGTACTGCATTTTTACGCCGCGACCAAGAAACCTACCGCATCGGTGATGAAGACGAAGCAAGTACCGAAATGTTAATGCCTGGCATTAGCTATGCGCGCAAAAAATCAAAAGGCGGCACGACTCCTTATTGGGGAGAGCAGTGGCTTATATCTGCTGAGTTTGGCTTAGATGATGTGCTTTCGAGTACTAATTTGATTAGGGTGCAAATGCAACATGCATGGCTACGCACTTATTTTGACCGCCACTTGGTGTTTTTAAAAGCGAATGTGGGGGCAATGCTTGTTGATGATATTGAAAACGTACCTTACTCACTGCGCTTTTACGCTGGTGGTGATCAAAGCGTTCGTGGCTTTGCATATCAATCAATATCGCCAGAAAATGATGATGGCGACCTCATCGGTGGTAAATACTTACTAACCAGTACAATAGAGTACAACTATCAGGTTGCTAAAAATTGGCGAGCAGCTTTATTTGTTGATGGTGGTACTGCGACTAATGATTTTTCGGATGACTTTGAAGTAGGTGCTGGTTTTGGTTTTCGCTATTTAACACCTGTAGGCCCTGTGCGTATAGACCACGCTTGGGGATTAACAAAAGAAAGTAAAAGCACACGTTTAAGTATTACCATAGGGCCAGAAATTTAATGTCAGTATTAAAAAAGATAACAGCCGCCGTAAGTGCTATTTTTGTCACGTTAGTTGTTGCACTATTTTGTTTGTTATTTACCGCACCCGGTAATCAATTTATTGCTTATAGTGCAAACAAAGCGGTAGATGGACTACATATTGAAATTAAAGATGGCCGTTTTATTTATAATGATGCCTTTAATGTACGCTTTGCTAGCAACGGATTGGACTTTAATGCACAACAATTGAAAATTGATTTGTTTTGGTGGCAGTGCGATGGAATTTGTATAGATAACTTAAGTGCTAAATCTATAAATTTAACATTACCAAAAACTGCAGAGTCACAAGAAGAAGCCGCGGCAGAGCCGCTTGAAAAAATCAGCTTACCTTTTAATATTGCTGTAAAAAACATTGCGATCAATAAATTTACTCTAGAGCATCCAAGTGCAAACGTAAGCGTTAATAACTTTAAACTCTCAGCAAAAGCAGAGGGTTCAAAGCTGACGGTTAAAAGCCTGAATATTCCCACCATACTTATTGCCTTAAAAGAGCAAGAACAAGATGCGAAAACACAAACGGCGCAAAATACTCAAGCGCCTTTAACGCACCTACCCGCATTGCCTAATATAGAATTTACTTCGCCACTTGATTTAGTTGTTGAAGACTTTGAAATAGCTAAAATTACGATTGAGCAAAACGAAGCCCAACATGTTATTGAAAACATCTCGCTGCAATTAAGTGTGGAAGATGCGGTTATTAATTTAGAGTCATTCTCAGCAAAGTATGAACAGTGGCAGCTTAATACGCATCTTAATGCTGAGCTTGCAGGGAATTTGCCCGTGAAAGGGGATGTTGTTTTACAAAGTGACGAGCACCAAGCCAATTTGCAGTTGAATGGCGACTTATCAAATCTAAACTTAAATTTAGAAACGCAGGGACAATATCCGCTTAGTTTAACGGCAACGGCAAATTTAAAGCAGAAAAACTATCCGTTTGAGTTAAATGGCAAAATTAAACAGTGGCTTATTGATGCACAAAGTAATGAGCTTAAAGTGCGAAATGTAAGCCTTAATGCACAAGGTAATGCTGACGACTATCAACTTAGCCTACAGGCGAATAGCCAACTAGGCGCGTACCCAGCTGTTGACTTAAATACCCAATTAAAAGGCAGTCTTACCAAAGCAACTTTACAAGCGCTAAGCATTAAAGCAAACGAAAGCAGTGCAACTATAAAAGCCAATGTTGATTGGCAAAAAGGCATACAGGCTAACTTTAATGGCACGGTTGCTAACTTAAAAGCGCAGTACTTAACTGATGCCGCTACCAGTGATATTTCGGGACAGTTTAAAGGCTCGTTTAATGCAGCTGACGATAAGTGGCAGCTACAAATGAATAATACAAAGTTAAGCGGATTATTTAACGACGTGCCACTAGAATTTGCCTCAAACTTTAAGCTCGACAACACGTTAAAAGCTAATATTGATAGCTTTTATTTAAGTAGCGGCACCAATAAATTAGCACTAAGCGGGCAAGTTGATGATACTTGGCAGGTTGATGGCAAAGTAACGCTAAAAAGTGATGAAAAAGCTAATATTCCATTTACTGCCGACGGCAACGCAAATTTAAAAGTGAGAGGGGAAAGGTTAACGCCCTCTGTTGATTTAGCACTAATACTAGATCGCTTTATTTTTGATGAAATAAACATTAATAAATTATCAGTAAAAGGGCAGTTAGATACCGCAGCCGATTGGCAAACCGATGTTTCGGTAAGTGTTGGTTCGGCGCTTGTGGCCGAACAACAAATCAATAGCGTTAAAATTGATATTAGCGGCGACAAAACAGATCACCAACTTACGGCATTTGTAGATGCTGAGCAAGGCAGTGTAGAGCTTGAAGTTAATGGCAAAGTTAATAATATCACTTGGAATGGCGAGCTTAGTAATGTAACGCTTAGCGATAAAAAGCTTAGTTTTAGTAATACTAAAAATATTGCCATTATGGTTAATACACAAAGTGGCGACTTTGATGTAAGTGCACATTGTTGGGCATCTGAGCAAAGTAAATTATGCATAGACACCTTAGCGCAGTCAAAAAATCTCGGTCAGTTAAATGCTAAACTAAGCAACTTAGCACTTGAGGAGCTTAAGCACTTTTTACCTGATAGCATTCGTACTCGCGGTAATATAGCTGGCGATATAGCACTTAATTGGCAAAGCGGCGCGCTTAAAACATTACGCGCAAATATCGATTCTAGCGACTTAGAAGCAGTGCTAACCTCGGAAGAAGATCGTTTTAAATTACCAATCGAAACATTAAGTATTAGTGCGTTTTCGGATTCTCAAATTGGCAAGCTTGAAGCTAATTTAGAATCAAGTGTATTAGGCAAAATTAATACACAAATTAATATCGACGATATACAAAATACGCAAGCGCTTAACGGCACTATAAATATTGATAAAATACTCCTTTCAGACTTACAACCTTTTCTTGAAACCCTCGAGCAGTTAAAAGGTGATATTAGCGGTAAAGTGGCGTTAGCAGGTACGTTAAAAGATCCTTTATTAAATGGGGAGCTTAATGTTAGCGATATTAGTTTAGAGGGCGAGCAACTACCTATAGCGCTGCAAAAATCAAATATAAATGTATTGTTTGATAAAGCAACAGCCACAATAAAAGGCAACTTAAACGACAATCAGGGCGGAAAAATAAATATAACCGGTGATGTTGATTGGCAAGGTGCGCAACCTGCTGTAAATGTGGCTGTAGTTGGCGAGCAGTTTTATGTACGCGCGCAGCAAGGGGTTACTTTTAAAGTATCGCCGGATTTAAAAATAGGCTTGGCTAATAATGCACTCAAGCTTGCTGGTGAGGTAGTTGTGCCTTACGGTCGTATAATGATTGAAGAGCTTCCTGAGGGCGCGGTGCAAGTTAGCGATGATGAAATTATTGTTGATCAAAATACCGAGGCCACCGAAACAGTTCCGTTTGATTACGACATAGATTTAAAAGTGATTGTTAAAAACGATGTAAAAGTAGAGTCGTTTGGCTTGGAATCAAAAGTTGCGGGTGATTTAGCGATAAAAATGAGTCAAGGTGCGCCAATTATAGCCACAGGTGAGCTTAACTTAATTGAAGGTACTTACTTAGCCTTTGGGCAAGATTTAATAATCAGCACAGGGCAAGTAGGTTTTAGCGGTTCAATTGAACAACCATTTTTAAATATTAAAGCAATACGTAACCCCGATACGACTGCAAATGGTGTGATTGCAGGGGTTACGCTCACAGGTAATGTTGAACAACCAACGCTCAAAATATTTTCTGAGCCTGCGATGGATCAAGCACAAGCACTTGCATATTTACTTAATGGCCAACCTTTAGGTGATGGAGAAAGTTCGTCAAGCGATGCTATGCTTACACAGTTATTACTTTCTCAAGGGGTTAGCCGCAGCGAAGGGGTTGTTTCTAAGGTCGGTGAAACCTTTGGGTTGTCAGATGTAAGTTTAAGCTCATCAGGTAGTGGTGATAGTACCAAAGTAGAAATATCAGGATACGTAGCACCCAGTTTGCAAGTTAAATATAGCGTGGGTGTATTTGATTCGCTCAGTGAAGTGGCTGTGCGTTATCAGTTACTTTCACAGTTATACATAGAAATAACGAGCGGCCTATACCAAAATGTTGATGTGCTATATAAGTTTGATTGGGAATAACCAAAACTATAATAATTATAAGGATATAAGCGATGAAAAAAATTATATTGCCAGCTCTGCTTAGTGTTTTTTTGAGCGGTTGTGCTCAACAACTCGGTGATGATGTTGCTAATCAAGAGCTACCTTTATTGAGCGCGAGTGAAGTAATTGCTAGTGCAACAGATAATGACTGGCGAGTAGTGAACGCTCAAAATATTTTAAAGATAACGCTGCCAACGGGCGATGCGTACATTGAGCTTAATGAACTGCTTGCCCCAAAGCACGTTCAAAACATTAAAAAGTTAGCGCGAGAACGGTTTTATAAAAATACTAGCGTTTATCGGTTTGTTGAGGGTTTTGTAGCGCAAGGTGGCGACAGCTCGGGTAAAAAGTTAATTAAAACGGCAGATAAAACAGTCCCTGCTGAGTTTTATTTAACAACAAACAAACCACTTTTAATTACTGAGCTAAATGGCGACGGATATGCACCAGTTACTGGCTTTTTAAACGGCTTTGCAGTTGCTCAAAATTCAGCACATACGCAAACATGGCAAGTGCATTGTAGTGGTGTGTTTGCAATGGCGCGCGATAACGATATAAATAGTGCGAGTACGGAGTTTTTTGTAACAATAGGACAAGGCCCACGCTACCTTGATAAAAACATTACGGTGTTTGGTCGAGTGCTCGAAGGTATAGAGCATTTTAATCGTTTAGCGCGTACACCAACTGAAGGTAAAGTATTTAACCCAATTACCAATATACAAGTTCTTGGCGATATACAAAGCGATAAAAGTATATTTAAAGTGATGAAAACAAACTCACCGGTGTTTAAAAACTTAATTAGTGCTCGTAAAAACCGTGTTGAACCATGGTTTGTTAAAGCACATAACTACGTTGATGTGTGTGGTATGCCCATACCCACTAAGCGCGAAGTTAATTAAAAAATGTAAAAAGGAGCCTAGGCTCCTTTTTCAATATTTATATTCCAGTGCAAAAAATCTATTGACGATTAATTTTAACTGCAAATGGCGTGTCGTTATAATGCGTAGAGCGATACGGGTTTATATCAAGCCCGCCGCGACGAGTATAACGCGCGTAAACCTCTAACTCTTTAATATTAAGTTGTGTTGTTAAATCGCTATAAATACGCTCAACACACTGCTCATGAAATTCGTTATGTGTTCTGAACGAAATTAAATAACGCAATAACGACTCACGACATATTTGCTCGCCTGTGTATCTTATGATCACACTTGCCCAGTCAGGCTGAGAGGTAATTAAACAGTTCGACTTAAGTAAATGGCTATAGAGCGTTTCTGTAACTACGTTATCACTTTTTGCTTTAAGTGAATTAGCATCAATATCGTAATTATTAATTTCAATATCTAAGTCATCAATACATTCACCTGGCAGCGCCGTACACGGTAAGCAATTGTAATCATCAGGATTGTATAAAGTCACTTTGACAGGGCTGTTAACTGCGTTTGATAAGTCATCAATTAAGTGCTGTTTTACTACATCAATGCTTTCAAATCGGGTTTGGTTAAAGCTATTCAAATAAAGTTTAAACGACTTTGACTCAATAATATGGCTGCTTTGGCATTCAAAGGTAAATAAGGCTACGGCAACTTGCGGTTTACCTTTATTGTTTAGCCATGAAAGCTCGTAACCTGTCCAAATATCTTGGCCTTTAAATGGAAGCTCTGCTTCGTCAATATTTAAAGCATCACGATTTAGTTTGCGCGCAATAGGGAAAAGCAAGCTTGGCGTGTACACATCTACATACTCAGTAGATTGGCCTAATACGCTACCTTTAAGGTCTGGAGAATTGCTGTAATCTGTCATGTTTGCTCTTAAATAGTTACAATAGGGACATTATATCTAATTTAAATGAGTTTCACAGTATGTCTGTTGCATTGCTTATAGAACAACTTCATCAAACATTTAGCGAAAATACCCTGAAAAATACCGCAAAGTACCCACTTATTGCGCACGACGAACAATGGCCAAGCCCGTGTGAAGTTGGCGAGGTTGACGAGCAAGGAAACATTCAATGGCAGGGCGCGCGTCAGCAACCTGCAGGTTCGCTTAATGATTTAGCCAGTGCACTTGAGCTTGAGTTTCCAAAAGAGCTTAGCGAGCTATATGGGCATATGTACGGTGGAAGCATTTCAGCAAGTATTGATGGGCATCAGGTTGAATTACTACAAGCATGGAACGAAGAAGGCTTTAATTTGTTACAGCAAAATATAACGGGTCACGTTTTAATGAAACGCAAGCTCAAGCAGCCAGAAACGGTATTTATTGGTTTAACAGATCAAGATGATTTACTAGTGAGTGTATTGGTGCACACTGGTGAAGTATGTTTAGAGCACGTAGGCAAAAAAACACACCATGTACTTGCACCTAACATTAATGCTTTTTTAAAGGCATTAGAGGTTTAAAACGTGTTTAATAAATCAGCTTAGCGTCATCACTAAGCTGATTTTAAGCGCTCATTAAAGTGGTTACTGAAAATCCCACGATATATTAGACACTAAGCCACACGGCTCACACCTAAAGTCGAATAACCCAAACCACGACTCAGGTAATTTCCAATCGCCATTGCAGCTAGGGCATTTTCGTTCAAGTTCAGACGCTTTATCTACGCCGCCTACACGGTACAAATAATAATAGGTTGGCTTTTTAGTTAAAAAACTAATTCGCTTTGTTATGTCTTTTCCGCGTCTGTATAAGTCGCTTTGGATACTCGATATTTCTTCAAGTGCCGGAAACTCACAACGGGTTGCGCCATTAATTTGAATTTGATCGCAGGCTTGCCAATCTTCTTGCCATTTTATAAGCGTTTTATAGTCACCATTAGCAATTGCCGGAATACGAAATAGCGGCACAGGCAAAAAGTCATCACCACAATAAAGCGGGCTGCACGTATGCACATAGGTTGTATATAAAATATAACTTGATGGTTCTTTGCAGCAATCAGCGCCGTTGGAGTGAATATCTTGTCCGATCACTTTTACTTTTGGCGCAAGTAGCCCAGCACTATGTAACTTTTCGATACTGTGCTTAACAAACGGGCTGTTATTTAGCGGGTGCATTGCATCTTCAGTAGGGCACATTACACGGGTAATAAAAAATCCATCTTTTAAAACGGTTGGAAATTCTTCGCCCATTATTTGACCATTAAAACGCAGTGCATTTACTAAGCGATTTATTGCTTGTTCGGCTTGTTCTAGGGTGGTGTCTTGGTAGCAATCAAAAGTTAAATCAACAACGAACATTTATAGTCTCAAATTATTTTTGTTCTAGCAGTGCAAGAAGTTTATCGAGTTTTTGCTCAATTCTATCTAATTGACTTGTTTTAAGCTCAGTATTATCTGACTGCTGTGGGTTTCTCATGAAGTTATTAATTGAATCAGGATTGTTTTTATATTGGCTTACTGCTGCAATAATCATCGGCATTGGAACCGGTTGTGCCAAACGGCTTTTAGTTAGTGCTACAGTAGGGGTTTTGCCTTCATCAAGAAGGGCTTTAATTGCATCAAATACAACTGAATTCATTAGATATATAACTCTTTAATAAAATAAATACGCAGCATATAAATGCTGCGCAGATGCTATGTTAGCAATAAATAAGGGAGGGTACATTAAATAAAATTACTTACTTTGACGAATGCGTACATCTAACTCGTCAATTACTTCACTCCAATCACCGTCTTGTGCAAGCGATTCAGCTAAAAAGTGCTGTTGTGCCTCATCCCAAAAAGAAGCTTCTTGGAGTAGTGTTGTGTCTTCTAATTCATGTGAGGCAATAAATGCATCTATTTGTTCATCAGAATTAGGTAATCCAAGCTGTGCAAATAGTGTATTGATGTCGTGTTTAGTCGTATCCATGATATTGCTCCTTTAAACGAATGAAAACTTATTCTAAGGATTAACTCTACTCCTAGCTAGTTAAACTCTCGCTGAATTTACGGTTAATAATTTTAGGTATATAGTTAGGTATAAAGTTAAACAGTCTACAGCTAAAATAATAAAGGAAATACAATGAGTGTAACCACGCCAGCTGATACGTTCAGCGTACAGTATTTAGCCGCAGAAGATATTAGCACTGCAGCAAGCCTAATTTATCAGGCTTATCATGACGATCCTGTATTACAAAACATGCTTAGCTACAATGACGAAAATAAATCAGTATACGAAAAAAAATTACGATCATTAATTCGCGAAGAGCTCAGTAGTTTTTGGCAAGAAAAGCAGCCATTAATTGGTTTATACCGCAACGATAAATTAAAAGCAGTAGCGTGTGTATTTGAATCTAATAGCCAATTACAAGCGCAGCGTTATTGGCACTGGCGTTTAAAATTAATGCTGAGTGCGGGCTACTTACAAACAAATCAATTAATAGATAAAGAACAAACAATTAGAGATGCCCTTAAAGAGAAAGGCAATTACTACTTTTTAGCTTTTATTGCCGTAGATCCACATTTTCATGGGCAAGGGTTTGGTCGTTACTTACTACGAGGGCTTGATGATTTAGTTAAATGTAACGCTGAGTCAACGGGGATGGCTGTATTTGTAACGCGTAGAGAACACACTGAATTTTTTAAAACCGAAAAGTTTGAAGCATTTAAACACCTTACTTTTAACCAAGTAGAGGGCGAGTTACTATTTAAATCAATAATTGAGCCAACTATTTAAAATTATGATGTAAGCCAATGCGCCCAAACGGACATAAGGCCGTGAGATATATCTCACATTATCGTGAGCATTGTCAGTTAAAGGCTATTAATAAGTAGCCTTTTTTCATTCAAGTTATTGTTATTTAAAGTTTATTTTTATTTTTCATTTTTGTGACGTTTATTTATTTAGTGTTAAGTCCTACTTCTCCCCCCTGATTGCTTTAAACTTCTCTTTGTCAAGACGACATAGCTCAATGATTGAGTTACTGCCAAGGATACGGAATAGGCAACATAGCGGACGCTAGCAGGAAGCATAAAGGACAAGCTAAAACGGATACAAGGAAGAATAAGGAAGTGCATGAAGCACTTAGTAGCTAGGAGTTACTTTAGGATAATCACGGATGACGCTACAGGAAGTAGCAGGAGCGTTAGTTTACGTAGGACGGCCAAGATGGCAAGTGGACATTGCAGGATGCAAAAGTGGCAGGAGCTACTTTAAAGGATTACCAGGGATGATGCTACGGGATGTAGCTAAACGATAGATTTCGTGGGTTTGCCAAGATGGCTATGGATATTGCAGGATGCAAAAAGTGGCAGGAGCTACTTAAAAGGATTACCAGGGATGATGCTACAGTATGTAGCCAAACGATAGATTTCGTGGGTTTGCCAAGGTGGCTATGGATATTGCAGGATGCAATGTGAGGGTAAACAAGGTTGTTTACTCGTTCAGGGGATGATAATACGGATTTAAGATAATGGATATCTAGCAGGATGCAGTCCAATTGGGGCGTAACTTTAGTTACGCCTTAGTTTTTTGTGTTGAATTAAGTTTATCAACTTAAGACAAATACTCTTAAAGTATATTCAGTTTTATATTTTATGCGGTGGAACAACCACACTTTTCAAAAACTCATTTTCCATAATTAACACACCTTGATAAGCATTTTCACCATCGCTTGAAAATTCAAATATAAATTCACTTTTGATGCCTGGCTTGCCGTTCTTTAAAAAACCAAAGCGGCGTTTTGTGCATGCAACACTCATCAACTGCACCTGCAATTGCTCACTTTGACGTTTAGCATGAACGTTCGCCGCTTCAGCAACCTTTCGGTTAAGCCAAAATAAGTAAATTACACTACCAATAAGTATGAACGTCCATAAACTTGCCATTTAAGAGAATAACCTTCCAATTGCACGCGCGAGGGTTTCGCTACGATTTTCTTTACGTAATAAGCCTAATAAATGCGGGCGAATAGTCGGTATTGCAACTAAGTCAGCAAAAATACTTGGAAACAATTCTTCAATTTTTTGATGATGTGCGCAATTATCCATAAATACATGTAAGCGTTCAGGGTTCTCTAATTGCTTAAAACACCGCCCAGCTATTGTTAGTAACACGTCAGAGTCGTGCCTTACCGGCGAGCTTAGTACAGTATCAACTAATTGAGCGCATAACCCTTGAGCTTGACCTTTTGAAACAGATCTTAGTGCTGCGGTTATAGCTAATGTATCGTTATTACTAATTGCGGTCTGTGTGTAATCAACAAGTAACTCACTCATTGATGTTGGTATTTCAACGTGTTCAAGCATGGCACTGAGTGGTTGCAGTACTTCTATAGGTAAATGCGCCCATGCTTTTTGCAAATTACTTAAGTTTGTATCGCTGTCTAAGCGTAGTGCAAAATCGGCAATACCCTGCAGTGCAACACCTTGCCAATTATCAAAACCAATTTTACCGCTAAAGTATAACTGTGCATGCTCGTAATACTGAGATGCAGGCTGTTTTAATAGTACTTTTACTTGGGCGTTAAATGCCGCTAATTTATTTGCGTTTGGTGTAAAAACATAAGGGTTATTATCAAGTTTTCCATCGGCTTGCTCACCTGTGATTTCAGTGCCTAGCGCTTGAATAACCATATCAGCAAAGTGATCGCGGCTAGCACTTACAAGCATACTTTGCTCATCAAGTGGAAACTTTAAAAACCATACATACGGTTCTTTACTGGCTTTAGTATCCCAAAATTGGATAGCGAGCCAAGCATGACCAGCAAGAGGATAAGGGTAAGGCACTTGAGCTTGTTCAATAGCTAAAAATTGTTTTTTATCAAGCTTAGTAATGTGCCTGCCAATATCAAAAGCACGCCACTGAGTACCCGCACCATCTAAAAGCTGACCTAATGTAGCTATTTGATCACTCATTGTTTTCTCAACTGTTTTTACTGCAAAATTACATTAATTATACGTCATAGCCGCCTATGAGGGAACAGGGTATAATTGCATTACATATATAAAAGAGGGTGGTTATGTACCAGCAAACCCAAACTTATTTAGTGCAGCTAACGGCACTTTTACAAAAACACGCGCTTTGGCAAAGTGAGCCAATAGACGCTGATGCACTACTTTCAAATACTCCTTTTTGTCACGATACAATGGCGTTTGAGCAGTGGTTACAATTTGTATTTATTAATAAAATACAGCAATTAATAACACATAAACAACCACTGCCTCGTAACTTTGCTATTGCTCCTATGGCGCAAATGACACTTGTGAGTAAAGCAGGGAGCGATGAAATAATTGAATTACTAACAGCCCTTGATACCTTTTTAGGAGAACCAAATGAGTGAGCGTCCGGCGCCTATAGAATATGGCGAGCTGACTATTTTGTATCAAGATGAAAACTATGTGGCTATAAATAAGCCTTCAGGTTTATTAGTGCATCGCTCGTTTTTAGATAAACACGAAACCCAGTTTGCCATGCAAATGCTGCGCGACCAACTAGGGCAGCATGTATTTCCAGTACATAGGCTCGATAGACCTACGTCGGGCGTATTGCTGTTTGCACTGAGCTCTGAAGCAGCTCGCGATATGAACCAGCTATTTATTGAAGGTACTATTGCTAAACGCTATTTAGCCTTAGTGCGCGGCTTTGCGCCAGAGTCAGTATTTTTAGATAAACCGCTTAAAGAAGAACTTGATAAAATAGCCGATAAGTTTGCAGATCAAGACAAAGCACCGCAAGAAGCGCAAACCCAGTTTAATTGCTTGCACCAAGTTGCACTGCCAATTCCTATTGGTAAGTACCCAACAGTGCGTTACTCGTTAGTTGAGTGTTTTCCAAAAACAGGGCGCAAGCATCAAATTCGCAGACACTTAAAGCACTTATCACTGCCTATTATTGGTGATGTAAATCACGGTGATAATCAGCATAATCAATTTTTTAGAGATCATTTTGAGCTAAGACGCTTAATGTTATTTGCAACAGAGCTTAGTTTTGTGCACCCTTATAGTAATGAATCAATAACAATTAAAGCGCCACTAGGTGAAGACATGCTTGAAATATGTAAGCAGCTAGGTTGGCCAGAGCAAGAAAAGGATTATTAATGGCACATATTAGTATTTTTGTAGGCAGCGTTAATGGCGGTGCAGAGCGTTTAAGCGATGAAGTTGCAACCACAATTGAGCAAGTGGGTCATACTGCTACAGTAATTACTGAAGCATCACTTGATGATATAAAAAATGCATCGCATATTTTAATTGTTACCTCCACAACAGGGCAAGGTGATGTACCGAGTAATTTGGCAGGGTTGTACTTTGCAATGAATAGCACTTTCCCAATGCTTACCGATAAACCGTTTGGTGTAATTGCAATGGGTGACAGATGTTACGGCGATACATTTTGTGGCGCAGGGCGAAGCTTTGACGAGCTACTTCGCGATTTACAAGCAAAGCCTGTGGGCAACCGCCTAGAAATAGATGCATGTGAAGATTTTGAACCATGGCCGGTAGCCGAGCCTTGGTTAAAAGTATGGCTAGAAAAACTACCTGCTTAATCCTTAACGTTAAAGTATTAAAAAAGGAGCGCATGCGCTCCTTTTTACTTTTTTACTTTTAATATAGTTTTATAAATTAACTACTTCTGACATCTACTTTAAGTTTTAGCTTTTGGCCAGGTTGTAAGTATTTTTGACCGGCTAAATTATTCCACTTAATAATTTCGTTAACGCTTAGATTAAACTTAGACGCAATACGTGCAAGTGAGTCACCACGGCGTACTTTGTATGTAATAGTACGGTTGGTACTTGCCGTTGCTTGTGGTTTATTAGCTGACTTATACACAGTTAGTTTTTGATTTAGGCGCAGTACAGAGTTTTTCTTTAGCTTATTCCATTTAGCCAGCTCATCCATAGTTACGTCATATTCGCGGCTAATGTCCCATAATGTATCGCCACTTTTAACTGTGTGCGAAAGCTTTGTGCGAGTTGCTTTATTAGCAGCTAAACGCATCTGCTTTGGTAAATGCTCGCTATTTATAGCGCCATCAGTAAGCGGGACTAATAACTCTTGGCCTACTTTAATCGTATTTGATTTGAGTTTATTAAGCGATCGGATTGCACTTGAGCTTGTTGTAAACTTTTTGGCAATTACCGATAAGCTGTCGCCTCGAGCCACAATATAACGCTGCCAGCGTAATCTGTTTTTAACATCAGTGTTTGCTAGTTTTTGGCTAAATTCCTCTGCTTTATCAACAGGCAATAATAAAGAATGAGGGCCATTAGGATCAGTTGCCCAGCGGTTAAAACCAGGGTTTAATCTGTATAACTCAGTAAGCGTCATATCAGCCATATCAGCAGCAAGCGCTAAATCTATTTGCGATCCAACATCAACCACTTCAACCACTTGTGCATTAATTACTGGTTGCCATGTAACGTTAAAATCATCTGAGCGTTTTAATAAATCGGCAAGTGCTAATAACTTTGGTACGTAGGCTGTTGTTTCGCTAGGTAAATCAAGAGACCAAAAATCGGTAGGTAAATGCTTTTTACGATTCTTTTTAATAGCGCGCATCAAGCGCCCTTCACCCGAGTTGTAAGCAGCAATCGCATTTAGCCAATCGCCTTCAAGTGTTTTATGTAAATACGATAAGTAGTCAAGTGCTGCGCGAGTCGACTGCACTATGTCGCGACGACCGTCGTACCACCAGTTTTGTTTTAAATCGAATCGCTCACCGGTTGCAGGCATAAACTGCCAAATGCCCGATGCGCTGCGATTAGAATAACCAAACGGGTCAAATGCACTTTCTACAATAGGCAGTAGTGCAATTTCGATTGGCATTTCGCGCTTTTCTACTTCTTCAACTATAAAGTGTAAGTAAGGTTCTGCACGTTTAGAAATACGATCTAAATAAGCTTGGTGGCGAGCGTAATAATTACGTTCAGTAACAACAGGGCGGTTTTGCGGTATTTCGATAGAAAGTTGGTAGCGAATTCGCTCCCATACATCATCAAACACGGGAGCTTCTTGCTCATCAGGGTCAACTTGCTGATATTGTGCGTTTACCATCAATGCATTGTTAATGTCGTTAGGACTTGCGCCTTCGAGTTGTTGGTTTGCTTGCGTGGCGACTTGAGAGTCTGAGTCTAGAGTTGTCACAGTTTGACAACCACTTAGCGCTAACGCCAAGGCTACTAATAGGGGAGATTTATTCATAAATACCAATACATCGGGTAAAAAACTCGGCGAATACTACCTGTTATGAGTTAACATTGCCACTTAATGACTTTTTAAAACGCAGAAATAGAATCATCACTATATCTTAAGTTAATGATTCTAATAAAATAAATATTAAAGTATTAGTTTGTGCATTAAAAATTGTCTTTGAACTGTCTCAGACTAGCAAAGTTTCCCCAAGGTTCATTGTTTTTTGTAACCGAGATGAATTTTTCTGGCACTAACTCTGTAATGGTTGGCAAATCGCTACGCATAAATGGATTTATTTTTAGCTCCTGTCCAATAGAAGTGGGTAGGGAAATTTGGTTATTACTGCGTAATTCATCTACTTTTTTACTGTACGCGAGTAGTTCTGGGTTACGTGGTTCAACCGCTTTGGCAAAGGCAAGATTAGCTTGCGTGTATTCGTGCGTGCAATACACACTGCAGCTTGCAGGCAGCTCTCTTAGTTTATTAAACGATTCCCACATTTGCTTTGGCGTGCCTTCAAATAAGCGCCCACATCCACCGCTAAACAATGTATCGCCTGTAAAAGCAAGTTCATCATTTGTATAGCAAATATGATCAAGCGTGTGCCCAGGAGTTGCCAAAATATTAAAGTTAATATTAAGCACACTGATGCTTTGACCATCAGTGAGTGCGTGAGTGATGCCTTTAAATGGACTATTTGCGGGGCCATAAACCGATATATCTGGATAGGCGTCAACTAATGCAGCTACGCCATCAGTGTGGTCGTAGTGATGATGCGTAATTAAAATACCACCAAGCGTTAGTTTGTGCTCAGCTAGATACGCTAATATGCTCTGTGCTTGGCCTGGATCGACTACCCATGCTTGGTTACTATTATCGGTAGTTAAACACCAAATGTAATTATCAGAAAAGGCTTTAATTGCTTTGACTTGCACCATGGTAAATTGCTCTATAAAGTGACACTTACCGCATAGTATAACGAGCTCAAAAAATGAAACCAGCCCTTAGTTTTCAAGAAGGACCCAAACCACTGTCGTGGCAACAGTTTCCTCATGGGGATTATTTGCGCAAAGATATTGAACGCAAAATGGAGCAATGGCTGCCGCGTATGTTTGGCTATCATATGCTTAAGCTAGGTAATTTAAGTGGCGAATTAAATACAAGTATAAGTACGATTAAACACCAGGTGTGTGTTGCAGAGCCTGGGCCTTACACTGGGGTAGTTGCTGACATAGATGAACTGCCATTTTACGAGCACAGTATTGATGCATGCATACTAAGTCACTGCTTAGAGTATCATTCAGACCCACATCACATTTTACGAGAAGCACATCGCACACTTATTCCGGGCGGCTATATAGTAATTACGGGATTTAATCCGTTTAGTTTGTGCGGACTTGCACAAATGCTGCCTTTTAGTGGTCAGAAATTACCATGGACGGGGCGCTTTTTTACACCCGCACGGGTTAAAGATTGGCTAAACTTACTTGGTTTTGAAATTGTAAGTGACGAACGTTTTATTTATTCATCACTGGCAAGAGGTAATAGGCTATCAAGATTTGAGTTTTGGCGGACTTTTGCAAAACAGTATTTAAAACCGATGGGCAGTGTTTATATGCTGGTGGCACGAAAAAGAGTTGCGCCACTTACGCCAATAAAACCTAAGTGGCATGCAAGGCCGCAGTTTGCGCCAGTAAAAGGGGCAGGGCTTAGACAAACGTCAAAGCAACACTTTAAATCGTGCGAGCAAGAAAATAATACCAATTGCATTAAATAAGTGATCTATTATAGCGCTAAGAAAATAGCACATTAACAAGGCGAAAATTGTGACATGTAGTTGTTCTATATGAATGATTTTTAACGCAGTTAGTGAGTTATTTAATGCAATAGAATGAACATGTTTTTAATAAAATTGGTATAACAACTAGCTTAGAAAAAATTAAGGCTGGTAGCCTACATCTTCTAGTAAATCTTTACTGCCAGCGGCATCGCGCGCTAAATCGTCAACTATTTCGTTGTACTTATGGCCGCTATGCCCTTTAACCCATTTCCAGGTTACATTGTGCTCGCTACAGGCTTTATCTAGGCGTTTCCATAAATCGACGTTTTTAACCGGCTTTTTAGCTGATGTTAACCAGCCACGTTTTTTCCAGTTAGTGATCCACGATTCAATACCTTGCTTAACATATTGGCTATCGGTTGTTAGATTTACTTCGCATTCTCGAGTGAGTGATTCTAGGGCTACAATAGCCGCGAGCATTTCCATTCGGTTATTCGTTGTGAGTTTATAACCTTGGCTCATTTCTTTTTCGTGGCCGTTATAAATCATAAAAATACCATAACCGCCGGGGCCTGGATTACCTAAACATGAGCCATCGGTGTAAATCTCTACGGTTTTTTGCACTGTTTTACCTTGATCTTATGTACAATAAAGTGATTATAGAAAGATACCAGAATCAGGCTAAATTCGATATGGCACGTAGACAAATAGTTTTAGATACAGAAACCACCGGCATCGACCCTAAACAAGGGCACCGTATTATAGAAATTGGGTGTGTGGAGTTAGTAAATCGCCGTTTAACAGGCAATAATTTTCATGTTTACATAAACCCACAACGCCCAAGCGAAGAAGAAGCAATCGACGTTCACGGTATCACTAACGAATTTTTACGTGATAAACCGTTGTTTCATCAAATTGCCCAAGAGTTTTTCGACTATATTGAAGGGGCAGAGTTAGTTATTCATAACGCCCCGTTCGATGTTGGTCATATGGATAACGAATTTGCGCTGCTTAATCAGGGCTACCCTAAAACAAATACTTTTTGTCAAGTTCTCGACACGCTTAAAATGGCGCGTGACTTGCATCCAGGTCAAAAGAACAACCTTGATGCATTATGTCGTCGTTACGATGTAGATAACGGTAAACGAACGCTTCACGGCGCGCTACTGGATTCTGAGATTTTAGCCGATGTGTACCTTGCCATGACGGGTGGTCAAACAAAGCTAAATTTGAATCAAAATAAAGATGACGGCAGCGAGCAACAGAAGGGCGGTATAAAGCGTTTAAATAGTGATAGAGCCCCATTAGTTGTTCTGCGGGCAAGCGACGCTGAGCAAAGCGCACACGAAGCACGATTAGATCTTGTAAACAAAGAAGGCGGCCAATGTATATGGCGCGCTGAATAAGGCGATTTAATGAAAACGATGTATTTTGTAACAGCGTTATGTGCAGCTAGTTTATTTACTGGCAATGCATATGGCGTAAAACAAGTAGAAGTGCTCAAGCGCGATGGGCATCAAAATGAGATCCCTTTACTTGATAATCGTTTTCGCATAGATAGCAAAATAGATGAAATAACACTGCTTTTTTTTAGAAAATCAGGTGCACCTGCTGTTATTTTAGTGAGGCCCGATGGCAGTAAGTACTTTGCTACTGACTCAGTTAAAAACCCTAACTTAGATTGGTTTGATGAACTCAGCTACGATTTAGTAACCATAAAAAAACCTATGGCAGGTCCTTGGCAAGTAATAGGCAGTATTTTACCCGACAGCAGAATAGTTGTATTAGGCGAGATATCTCTTGAAGCAGAGCCTCTTCCTTCAATGTTGTTTAGGGGGGAGACAATAAAAATCACCGGAAAAATACTAAATGACGGTGAGCCAATTAATACAAACCTATTTAGAGATGTTGTGAGCCTTAATGTTGACTTTGTAAGTACCAACAATGAAAACTTTGCTAACTTTGGCGCAGGCATTCAAGAAGTAGCTGAATTTAAAGACGATGGACGTGGATTTGATGAGCGCCCTAAAGATGGTGTATTTACCGGCGAGTTTACTTTAGATTTCCCTGCGGGTGAATGGACACCAGAACTTTACGTGGCAACACCTCTGCTGCAGCGTCGCATTGTGCAAAATACAATAGAAGTGCACGAGCCACCTTTTGTAACCGAAGTCGCGTTAGCAGAGCAAGACACAGACGAGCATCTGTTAACTATAAATATAGACCCAAGTATTGTTAAGCCAGAAACAGTCATCATCCAGGGAAAAATCTACTATCCCAATAACGAAGAGCAAATGTTTACCATAGATGCTGCTGCTAAAGACTCACGACAACTTAGTGTTAAAAATTATGATTGGGGTAGATATAGCGTTGAGCTGTCAGTTTTTGGGACTAATATTAATGGTCGTGAATTTATGGCAACGCTACCAACGTATAAATTTGAGATAGAACGACCCATAGAAGCGGTGCCCGAAATTGATCCGGCAACGATTATTACGCCAGATAAAATGATTGAGAGTGAGCCTGTTGAAGAAAAAATGGCCACATCTACAATTATTAGTTTAATTGTAGGCTGCAATACGCTCATTTTATTACTCGGTTGGTTGTTAATTCGTATATTTGTTCAGAAAAAACCGATTAAATTTAAAGTGAAGCTGCCTTTTTTAAAGAAAAAGAAAACAAGTGAAGGTGATGTTGCCGACACAGGAAAAAATCAAGTCGGTAAAAATGGCTCAAAAAATGACAGATCAGGTGAAATTTTAAACCTTTCGATGACAGATGACTAAAAAACCTATAAAAAAACAAAAAAGCCCTTGACGAAATAGGGGTTGGTTCGTATTATTCACGCCGCTGTCAGGGAGACCTAAACAGCAACGGAAATATGGAGTGGTAGTTCAGTTGGTTAGAATACCGGCCTGTCACGCCGGGGGTCGCGGGTTCGAGTCCCGTCCACTCCGCCATTTTCGTAAAACTTGTAAGTAAAAGCTGGAGTGGTAGTTCAGTTGGTTAGAATACCGGCCTGTCACGCCGGGGGTCGCGGGTTCGAGTCCCGTCCACTCCGCCAACACTTACACAACGTATGGTTGTAAAACATATTCTTATTATGGAGTGGTAGTTCAGTTGGTTAGAATACCGGCCTGTCACGCCGGGGGTCGCGGGTTCGAGTCCCGTCCACTCCGCCAATAAGAAAAAATAACAGTTTAAATATGCGCTGGAGTGGTAGTTCAGTTGGTTAGAATACCGGCCTGTCACGCCGGGGGTCGCGGGTTCGAGTCCCGTCCACTCCGCCAACTATTTAAACAATGTTATATTACAAAATTTGTATGCTGGAGTGGTAGTTCAGTTGGTTAGAATACCGGCCTGTCACGCCGGGGGTCGCGGGTTCGAGTCCCGTCCACTCCGCCAACAGATTAAGTAATAACAAGTATAATGATATCTCTGCGGAGTGGTAGTTCAGTTGGTTAGAATACCGGCCTGTCACGCCGGGGGTCGCGGGTTCGAGTCCCGTCCACTCCGCCATTTGATATCATGATTAAAATTAGTAAGTGCATTACCCCATGCACATACCACTGCGGAGTGGTAGTTCAGTTGGTTAGAATACCGGCCTGTCACGCCGGGGGTCGCGGGTTCGAGTCCCGTCCACTCCGCCANNNNGGAGTGGTAGTTCAGTTGGTTAGAATACCGGCCTGTCACGCCGGGGGTCGCGGGTTCGAGTCCCGTCCACTCCGCCACTTGTTATTTCCTCAATAATAAGTTTATAAAACCCTTGATTAAATAATTAAATAAAACATTCTTTGACTATCAGCTATCAGCTATCAGCTATCAGCTATCAGCTATCAGCTATCAGCTATCAGCTATCAGCTATCAGCTATCAGCTATCAGCTATCAGCTATCAGCTATCAGCTATCAGCTATCAGCTATCAGCTATCAGCTATCAGCTATCAGCTATCAGCTATCAGCTATCAGCTATCAGCTATCAGCTATCAGCTATCAGCTATCAGCTATCAGCTACCAGATCGACTCCTTTATACTAACCTGCTAATATTCCAGCTTATTCTTTAATATTCAGCTTTTTATATCTGCATGAATAGCCAAGAATCTAGTCTCACTTTAAAAACGGAAGCACTAAAATGAGTACATTAGGTCAACAACTAAAGCAGCTAAGAAATGACAAAAAATTGAGCCAGCCTGAATTTGCAGAGCAGGCGGGGATAGAGCAAAGTTATTTATCAAAACTTGAAAACGATAAATCAATTCCCTCAAATGAAATATTTAGATCCTTATTGATAGCATTAGATCTTTCAATTGATAAGTTTATGGAACCCCTCGTATCCAGTCATGATAAAGCTAGGTTAATACAAATACCGGATGTCGAACAGTGGTATAAAAATAAAACAGTGAAAAACTCGGCCACGCAATGTAAGTTTATTTACTTGGCTATGTTTTTAATATCTATTGGTTGTGCGTTATTTTATTCAGGGTATAAAAATGATGTATTTAACGAAAACTTTTATGAGTACAAATCATTCGGTGTGGTGAGAGCAGATGAACCTCAAGATATTTTTGAAAATTGGAGGGACTATACACTATTTATCCCAGGTAAAAGTAATGCATTCAAAGAGGGGCGTTATGAAATGCAGGTTAGGCGTAAAGAGCTTTACAAGTTAATGGGTGAGTATGTCGGTGAGTCATTTGTAGAAAAGGTTGAGGGTGGTAAGAGAGTTTATCTTTTAGTGAAGGTGGAGCCACATACGATTGAACATATGGGTAATAGTTGGCTTGAGTTTTTAGGCCTTTTTGCTGCTGTGTTTGGTTTGGTGCTTTCAGTGTTACAGCCAAGGTTAACAAGCTGTCAGTAATAAGTTTAAATAAGTTATAGTAATTTTTCATTATATTTATAGCAAAAAACTTTCAGGTAGAGTGCATGTATTAGCCAAAGGCTTCCTATGGGGTCATACTGAATAAAATTGCCTTTAACAAACATGTTATTATTAAAATACTTATTAATGACAGAGACTGTATCAGGGGGAGCTAAGCCTTGATCCTTTTTTATAAACTGTTTAGCGCTATTAGCTAAAATATTACTTCAATCATGAACTGTTTCTCATAACAGAACTCTTATAATAAATAATTAATTTAGAGGGATGTTTATGATTGAGGTTATAGGCTTAAATAAGCAATTTACAGGCAATGTTGTTTTTAAGGATTACAATAAAGTTTTTTCAGATCAAAAGGGGTGTATTGAAGCGCCTAACGGCCATGGAAAAACGACATTACTTATGATGCTAGCAGGACTCGAAAAGCCCCAAAGTGGTTCACTTTTATTCGCTGGTAGCCGATTGAACACTCCAACAAAAACCGTAGCAATTGCCAGTGACCGTATTGCGTTACCAGATTTTTTAACTGCAAATCAAATTATTGATTTATCTGTTAACACATTAGGTTGCGATTGGCCCCATTCGCTGGTTAACGGGTTTAACTTTAATGCATTTTTAAATACGCGATTCGAAGCACTGTCGTCGGGCAATCAAAAAAAATGCCAGCTAATTTTAGCATTAATGCGTAAATCACCTTATTTATTATTAGATGAGCCAAGTGCTGCGCTCGATCAAACCAGTATTCACACTCTTTTAAGCCAACTCGATGCTTATTTGGCTGACAAACCCAATGGGCAAATTATCATTACTTGCCACGAGCCCGCTGTGTTTATTGAGCATGGTTTTAAGTGTGTCTCGCTATGAGTATCATAAGCATAAAAAGCAAACTTAATCAGTATCTCGCGTTTATAGGTTACCGGTATTTAGCGTACACGTTTGAGCTTAAGCAATTGCTTCAACAGCTAAAAAACTTTGGTTTGTTATTTTTAGTGGTGTTGGGATCATCCGCTCTTGGTTTTGTATTATTGCTTTTTTTAGGCTTAGGGAAAATTATAGATAGTGCAGATACGCCTTTATATGGCGCGCAAATGGCACTATTTTACTTGTTATTGCAAAGCGTGATGATAAGCGCAATGAAACTGGCGATTAAAAATAGTAACCAACGGCTGTTTCAACTTACGATCGCTCACCCTAGCTGGCTTCACCTTGCCGATATTAAATTGTTATTTATCAGCAATGGCTGGCTTATCGCTAGTTTGTTGATAGCGCTTGATCTTACCTTTGAACAGTGGTTAAAGGTGCCGCATTTTATAGTATTTATGTTTATTCAGTTAGGATTAGGCATTGTGTGTTTATACAAACCTAGCGCACTAGTTTATGGTTTTATGTTAAGCGGCCTTTTTTTATTCACTCCCATCAACATACCGCCGCTTATTTATCATATTGTTTTTTCAATCATCTTTAGCATTAGCTTGCTTATACCTAGAGTTAATATAAATGGGCATGTCAGTGTTCGGTCATTATTTGGCTTTTGGTTTTGCTACTTTATAAACCATAGCTGGACACTGGTATGGCGTATGTCGTTACTTTTATGTGTGTTTATGGCCTCGACTACGTTAGTCGCTGAGCGTGCTGATCTCGTTAATATACTTGATGCTGTGGCGATGGCTTTTATTGTATTATTTTGCAGCTCATTACAATTTGATTGCGCTAAAATTTATGCACAATATCGCTTGTTTTTTAATACATGCCAAAAAGCACGGACGTTTTATATTAGCCAGTTTATACCTAGTATGCTGTTGTTTTTAGCGACCTTTGTAACTTACAGCATTACGTTTGAGAGATTAAACATTATTTTGTTGAGTTTAGGTTTACCGTGGTGTTTGTTGCAGGTTAATTTTGCACAAAAAAAACCAGCGCATTATGCGCTGGTTTGGATTTTTTTTACAGCTGGGGTGCTTGCTTTACTAAATTAGTTAAGCAGCATCAGCTTCTTTTTTAACGCTATTACGTGCGGCTTTGCCTGCAAGTAAGTCAGCAGGGTCGAAGTCATCAACGTTAATAACATCTAAACGCGATTGCTCAACAGCAGCTAGTTTATCAGCCTCTGCTTGGCTTAATATGCCTGCTTCAAGCCCCATTTGCGCTACTTTATCAAGCTGGAAGAATGGCAGTTTAAGACCTTTTTCTTTGCATACACGGTCAAATAATGGCTCAACAGCAAGTACGTCTTTAAGCGTTTGCTCTTGACGACCTACAAGGTTGAGCGGCTCATTTGTTAAGTATACATAGCTTGCTAAACGGTTACGCGTTTCGCTAGGTACTTGTAGTAGTTGCGCAAGTTTATGCTCAAGTTGGTCAGTTGGTTTACGAACCGGGCGACCAAACGGGAATAACAATACTTTTAACACGGCACGTAGTGGAGCCGAAGGCATGTTATTAATTAAATCAGCAAGTGCACGTTGGCAATGGTAAAGGTGATCTTGGCAACTCCATTTTACTAGAGCAAAATCTTCTTTTTTACGGCCTTCGTCGTTGTAACGCTTAAGCGTTGCAGACACTAAGTATAAGTAACTAAGTAAGTCACCTAAACGTGCTGAAATACGTTCTTTACGTTTTAGTGAACCACCAAATACTGCCATGCTAATGTCTGACATAAGAGCAAGTGATGCACTAAAGCGTGACGCTATACGGTAAAACTCAGCGGTTTCGTCGTTGTACGGCACACTTGTAAAACGAGCGCCGGTAAGAGCAAGCCACTTAGTACGTACAAGGTTCGACATAGTAAAACCAATGTGACCCATTAGCGCTTTATCAAATACGCTAAGCGCTTCTTCACGGTCTTCAATTTCGCACGCACCTAGCTCGGTAAGTACAAATGGATGACAGCGAATAGCACCTTGACCATAAATAATCATATTACGGGTCAAGATGTTTGCACCTTCAACGGTAATGGCAATAGGTGCACCTTGATAGCCACGACCTAAATAGTTATTTGGCCCAAGCATGATGCCCTTACCGCCAAGTACATCCATTGCATGAATAGTTGCATCACGCATTTGCTCTGTCAGGTGGTATTTAATAATGGCAGAAACAACAGATGGCTTTTCGCCTAAATCAACAGCACCCGTAGACATACTAACCGCAGCATCAGAGCTGTAAGCGTAACCAGCTAATTTAGCAAGTGACTCTTCAACACCTTCCATTTTACCTATAGGTAAACGGAACTGACGACGAATGCGGCTATAAGCACCTGTCGCAATAGCAATCATTTTAATGCCACCGGCAGAGTTTGACGGCAATGTAATTGCACGACCAACCGATAAACATTCAACCAACATGCGCCAGCCTTGACCAGCCATATCTGGACCACCAATAATATAATCAAGTGGTACGAAAATGTCTTTACCGCGAGTAGGGCCATTTTGAAATGGTACGTTTAGTGGGAAGTGTCTACGACCAATTTCTACTCCAGGAGTATCCGTTGGAATAAGTGCACATGTAATGCCTGGCTCTTTATTGTCGCCAATTAGGCCGTCTGGATCTTGTAATTTAAACGCAAGTCCAAGCACGGTAGCCACTGGGGCAAGTGTAATGTAACGCTTATTCCACGTTAAACTAACACCCACAACCTCTTCACCATTCCATTGCCCTTTACATACCACACCGTAGTCTGGAATTGAACTTGCATCAGAACCCGCTTCTGGCGAAGTTAATGCAAAACATGGAATTTCTTGACCGCTCGCTAGGCGCGGTAAGTAATGATCTTTTTGCTCTTTTGTACCATAGTGTTGTAATAATTCACCTGGGCCTAAAGAGTTCGGTACACCCACAATTGACGAAAGTAATGTTGATTTACTTGTTAGTTTTTGAAGTACACAAGACTGTGCAAATGCAGAAAACTCTAAACCGCCGTATTCTTTTTTGATGATCATGGCAAAGAATTTATTATCTTTTAGATATTGCCATACATCTTGAGGAAGGTCGGTTAACTCGTGCGTTGCTTCCCAATCGTCCAACATGCTACATACTACTTCAACAGGGCCATCAACAAAGGCTTGCTCTTCAATAGTAAGTTTAGGAACTGGGTATTGGTGAAGTTTTTTCCAATCTGGGTTACCGCAAAATAAGTCAGCTTCCCACCACGTCGTACCGGCATCAATAGCTGATTTTTCAGTATCAGACATGCTTGGCGTTACTTTTTTAAACGTAGCAAAAATAGGCTTGATGATATATTGCTGACGAAGGCCAGTAACAGAAAGAGGAACCGCGATGATCAAAAAGATCAACCAGCTAATTAAACCAAAAGCACCTGCAAAGGTACCAATTAATAAAGTTATAGCCGAAACACCAAGTGCTGTGTTCCAACTTGCTCTGTGGTAAACCGCAGTGCAAAGCAACGCGATTAGAACCAGTGTAAATATGAGTGTCATTTTTATTCCTTAATAGAGGTCAGACCACCTCACTTAGAGTAGCGCTAGTAACAGTAATTTTCAAGTACATAACGATGTTAAATTGTAGTAGAAAGTAACTTAAATACGATATTTAATTACCCGACAGAGGAACGCACAATAACTATCGTATAGTCAAAGCATTAACCGTAAGTAGTGTTAACGTAAAAATAAATAAATCTAATAGCAAAATGACACTTTTTAAGTAAGTATAGCCGTTATAGCGGGCTGCAAATTAGTGTACGCTTAATACACAAATATAACGCTATTTATTTTAATGTATGGTTTTTAAGGGTTATTTTATTAATGTGTGAATTACTTGGCATGTCAGCCAATGTGCCTACCGATATTTGTTTTAGTTTTTCAGGCCTTTTAGAGCGTGGCGGAAACACGGGACCACATAAAGATGGTTGGGGTATTACATTTTACGAAGGTAAAGGCTGTAGAACCTTTAAAGATCCTGAGCCGAGTTATCAATCTGAAATTGCAAAGCTCGTCAAAGCATACCCCATTAAAAGTGTCTCGGTTATTAGCCATATTCGCCAAGGTAACCGCGGGAGAGTATGCCTTGAAAATACTCATCCTTTTACGCGAGAGTTATGGGGGCGCGAGCTTACTTACGCTCATAACGGGCAGCTATCTAATTATCATGATTTAAAACCGCAGTACTATCGCCCAGTAGGTAACACCGATAGCGAACTCGCTTTTTGTTGGTTACTTGATAAAATTCGTGAAAAATACCCAAAGCGTCCAAGTAATATGGCGTCGGTTTTTAGATACGCCGCTAAGCTTTCGCATACCCTTCGTGAAAAAGGGGTGTTTAATATGTTATTGACCGACGGGGTGTTTGTTTTAGCGTATTGCACTAATAACTTACATTACATAACGCGCCGTGCGCCATTTGGTAAAGCAACGTTGATTGATGCCGACATGGTGGTTGATTTTCAACAAGAGACTACACCAAACGATGTAGTAACAGTTATAGCTACAAGGCCTTTGACGAATGATGAGCGTTGGCAAAAAATGGAGCCGGGGGAATTTGCATTGTTTAAAATGGGTGAGCTAATTTAGCCCACCTATTTTAAATATTAACTTTAGTTTAATTAAATTTAGTTAGCTTCTTGAGGTTGTTGTGCTGTTGCAGGCGCAACAGCTGTAGGCGCAGTAACAGTAAATGAATTCATTTGAACTTCAAACTGCTCCATACCTTTTTCGCCTTTCCACATACGTACCAGCATGTAATCCATTTCTGGCGCAAACCATGCAATTGCTTGGCGTTTATCGTTATCGTATAAACGTTTTACTTTAATGGCTTCTACATTACCGATAGGTAGGGAGATCATCTCTTTTTCAACAACTTCAAAGTTGTAGTCGCGGCGGTTACCTTTTTTGTCTATAAGCGGGAATGAAAAGCTCGTTTCGCCTTTTTTCAATCCTTCGCGCACTTGCACTTGGTATGAAATAGCATCCTGAAATTCATCAGTCCATTCGCATTTAAGTGGGTATTCGCTAGCGCTGCTAGTCACTACTTTGTTTGTTGTATCAAAATCAATTTTATAATCTTTATCTGGGCCTGTACCGGTGCGGATCATATTGTAATGATGCGGGGTAACCTTGCCATCTTTAAAGGTAAACTTTGATGTTTCTTCACGAGAATCAGAGAAAATCATCCACTCAATATTGCTGTGGTATGTTAGTTCATAAGTATCGTCGCCCATTTTTTTGAGCTCACGAACAGCCTCACCATGATTTTTACCTTTGCGTAAAATATCGTAGTTAGCTTGATATTGGGTCAATTCGCCTGCAATTAGGCTAGTTGGAAGTAAAGCGCCCGCACATAACAACAGGGCACTTATTTTTTTATTGTGAGTAGTGCGCGCCGTGTGCAGGAAGTTGTTTTTTGTCAAGAACTGCATAATCTGCTTCCATAGTAAGTCTGTGTTCACTGAACCACTTGACCACCAAAGGATAAATTATATGCTCTTGCTCATGCACGCGTTTTGCTAATGTTTCTGCTGTATCATCCTTGAGTACAGGTATTTGCGCCTGAAGAATAACGGGACCGCCGTCTAATTCTTCAGTAACAAAGTGAACACTTACGCCATGAACATCGTCTTTTGCATCAATTGCTCTTTGGTGGGTATTCAGCCCCTGATACTTAGGCAACAAAGATGGATGAATGTTCAACATTTTTCCAACATATTTTTGCACTAAGCCAGGAGTAAGAATACGCATAAACCCAGCTAATACAACTAGATTTGGCATAAAAGAGTCGATAACGTTCATTAATTGCGCATCGTACGCTTCGCGCGAGTCAAAATCTTTATGACTGAGCACTTTTGTAGCAATACCTGCTTGTTTTGCACGCTCTAGGCCATAAGCGTCTGCTTTGTTACTAATAACAGCCGCTATATGTCCGTTTATCTCGCCACGTTCGCAGGCATCTATGATGGCTTGTAAATTAGAGCCACTACCTGAGATTAAAACTACCAGACGAGTTGGTGCCATTACTTAGCACCACCTACAATTTCAACTTGCTCTTCGCCAGCTGCTGCATCTTGAATTTCACCAAGGTGCCATGCATTTTCGCCCAAGTCTTTTAGCATTGTTAAGCTTTGCTCAAGTTTGTCTGCAGGAACTACTAAAACCATACCTACACCACAGTTAAATGTACGGTACATTTCGTGTGTAGTAATATTACCGTTTTCTTGTAACCAGTTAAAAATAGGTGGCCACTGCCAGCTATCACCTTTAACTACAGCTTTTGCTGAAGCGGGTAATACGCGTGGAATGTTTTCCCAAAAACCGCCGCCAGTAATATGCGAAAGCGCATGTACGTCAACGTTTTTGAATAACTCAAGTAAAGGTTTTACGTAAATACGCGTAGGCTCAAGTAAGGTTTCGCCTAAAGTTTTACCTTCAAATTCAGCGCTGGTATCAGCTTTTGACACTTCAAGTACTTTACGAATTAAAGAGAAGCCATTTGAATGAGGGCCGCTTGAAGCAAGTGCAATAAGCTGATCGCCTGCTGCTACTTTTGTGCCATCAATAATTTTAGATTTTTCTACAACGCCTGTACAAAAGCCTGCCATGTCGTAGTCTTCACCATCATACATACCTGGCATTTCAGCTGTTTCGCCACCAATTAGGGCACAACCTGAAATTTCACAACCTTTGCCAATACCTGTAACTACGTCAGCTGCTGTGTCTACATCTAGTTTACCAGTTGCATAGTAATCTAGAAAAAACAGGGGTTCAGCACCTTGAACAATTAAGTCGTTTACACACATCGCAACTAAATCAATACCAACAGTATCGTGTTTTTTTAAGTCGATTGCTAAACGTAGTTTAGTACCAACGCCATCTGTGCCTGCAACTAATACTGGTTGCTTGTAGCCTTCAGGAATTTCGCAAAGTGCGCCAAAACCACCAATTCCGCCCATTACTTCAGGACGACGAGTTTTTTTAACTACGCCTTTAATACGCTCAACAAGTGCATTACCAGCGTCGATATCTACGCCCGCGTCTTTATAGCTTAGAGACTGTTTTTGTTCGCTCACAGGTTTTCCTCAAAATAGTTGTTTTGGGTTGCTTAGAAACGCGCGTATTTTACAACAATTGCAAGGTCGCGGCTAGCTCAAATGTAATTTTGAAATAATTAACAAGGACACTTGTCCGCTGTCTGTTGTTTAAATAAACAAAAAAACGCCCATAGGCGTTTTTTTAGTATTAAAGGCGTTAAATTAACAGCTATGCTTTTGCGGTTAATATGGCTCGAAGTGGAGCGGGGTAGCCTTCAATTGTTTTACTTGTATCGTTTGGATCTAAAAAGTCGATTAACGATTCGTTTTCCATCCAGTCTGTTTTGCGTTGTTCTTCAAGCGTGGTAATAGCGCAATCTTTTATTTGTACATCTTTAAAGCCAACGCGTTCCATCCACAGTTTTAATGCTGCAGTACTTGGAATAAACCAAACGTTGCGCATTTTAGCGTAGCGGTCGGTAGGCACTAATACTGTGTTTTCATCACCTTCAATTACTAGCGTTTCAAGTACGAGTTCGCCGCCGGGGCGAAGCTGGGCTTTTAACTGCGCTAAAAAGTCGATAGGTGAGCGACGATGATAAAGTACGCCCATCGAAAAAACCGTATCAAACGCTTTAAGCTCAGGTAATGCTTCAACGCCTAGTGGCAGTAAATGCACGTTTTCGTCTGGGTTGTAGTGTTTAATTGCCTGAAACTGACATAAAAATAAATCAGACGGATCAATACCCACTACAAACTCTGCGCCTTCACCGCGCATACGCCATAAATGATAACCTGAGCCACAACCAATATCTAATACGGTGCGGCCTTTTAATGGCTCAATATGAGGAAGCAGGCGGTCCCACTTCCAATCACTGCGCCACTCTGTGTCTATTTCAATACCATGCACACTAAATGGGCCTTTGCGCCATGGCATCATGCGTTTTAATAAATGCATGGCTTGCTTTTGCTCGCCATCACTCATCTCCCCTGGTGCGCCAATTTCTACCTTAGTAGAAATATCAACGTGTGTTGTAGCCACCTCTGGCAAGTTTTTAAGTACTTTTTGCCATTTAGGTAAATCACCGTGGCTAGCCTCGTTTTGCCAATGTTTTAATTGTGCAGGCAAGGTTTCTAGCCAATGACTAAGTGGGCTTTGTGCGATAGATGCGTAAAATTGGTTAAACCATTGAGACATGGATGACTCTCTTTATTTAATTGCTACCATTGAGCAAAAATTAAAACATTGATACCACACTTGAGTTTGGCTAAAACCAATATCTTGTAAGCGAGTAAAGTGAGCGCTTAGTGTATCTGGGCGCATAACGTTTTCGATGGCGGTACGCTTTTGGCTTATTTCAAGCTCAGAGTAACCATTGTGTCGTTTAAAGTCGTGGTGCAAATCAATCAATAAATTGTCGCATTGCTCGTTTTCAGCTTTAATTTTTTCGCTTAACAGTAATACGCCGCCAGGTTTTAAATTAGCATATATTTTTTCAAGCACAGCTTGGCGCTGCGCATGTGGAATAAACTGCAAAGTAAAGTTCATTGCTACTACTGAGGCGTTTTGAATCTCAAGCTCGTTAATATCGCCCAAAGTAACAGTAACAGGCACATCTGATTTAAAACCTTGTAAATGTACCTTACAACGCTCAACCATAGCTTGAGAATTATCTACCGCTATTATATGGCAGTTATCGGTGCGAATATTTCGTCGCATGCTAAGCGTTACTGCACCCAGTGAACAGCCTAAATCATAAAGATTTGAGTTACTTTGTGCATACTCACCCGCAAGCTTACCCATTGTACTGACAATAGTTGCGTAGCCCGGTACCGAGCGCTGAATCATATCTGGAAAAACTTCGACTACATTTTGGTCAAAGCTAAAATCTTTTACTTGTTGCTCAGAGGCATAAATACTGTCTTTTATGGTCACGAAGGCAGTCTCTTTGTAAATAATGGCGCTATTTTAACATTTTATACTGGATAGTCAGTGATAAATTCAGTAGCTTGACTAGAATTATGAATAATAAGTATAAAAGAGAAGATTAAATGAGCAAAAGTAAGGTCATCAGCACAGACGATATATTAGCAACCCTTTGTCATTCAGTGACAGGCGTACTCACTTCAGCCAGCGGTAATGGTATTAGCTACTCAGCCATGGTGCAAAAAATAACACGTACATGTATGCGACCAGATATTGGCTGCTTTGTTTTATTTGACGGCGGTTTTACAGGGCTTGTAATTACCAACTTTACTTCGCAAGCGGCGATGGAAATTTATGGCGATTACATGCGCAACATGGGGATGCCAGAAGATGAAATAGCGCATAGCCATTTATCAGACGACGTATCAAACGTACTAGGCGAGTTGATGAATCAAATTGTTGGCGACTTTACGTCTAAAGTGCGCGAGCAGTTACATACTTCAATTACGCAAAACCAGCCAAAAATGATGGCAATAAACAAGCAAGTGCAAATATCGGTAGATACCACCATGGATCGCCCGCAAGCCCGCCGCGTAACATTCACTACAAGTAAACAAAATATCTTTTACTTGGAATTAGCGATGGATAAAACAGAGTTTATTAAATTACACGACTTTGATATTGCAGAAGCACTAGACCCTGATGACATAATTGAAAACGAAGCACGTAAAAAAGCGGATAAAGAAAAAGCATCTACCGCAGTAGAGCAAGACGATGCCGATGATGATTTTATGGCAGGCTTAGGACTTTAAGCCTATTTACGTAGATACCATCTCTTCTAACCAGCCTCAAGCTTTCTTTAAATAGCTTGGGGCTGATATTCAGTTTGATTCTTCACAACACCAAAACAGATATGTGTCAGCTTTCTCATTGCAGCACCAATTGCCTGCATTTTTGTTTTACCTTGCTCCACTAATCGCTTATTTTGGGCTTTTATATCTGGATTATGTTGTACAGCTACTACAGCAGCCATATACAATTTAGCCCTTATATACCCAGGCCCTTCTTTGCTTAAGGTTGTTTTTCCAGCCCGTTTGCCTGACTCATTAAGCTTAGGTATTAAGCCTAAGTAACAAGCTAATTGCTTGGCATTTTTAAACTGTTTACATGCCATCAAGGACACCATCATACGTGATATTACATCTCCAACACCTTTGATACTTTGAAGCAATTGGCGGTTCTTTTTTAATTGTGGGTGTCTATCAATATGCTCATCAATGTCATTTTTTAGCTTGCCTATCTCAGTTTTTAGTGCAGCTATCATATCTTCAATTGACTGAGTAACTCGAGTAGATGCACCTGAGAAACCAACAGCTTCATAACGATTTTCTTCGCGACGTAAGTCTTGCTCAAGTGCTTCAAGTCTACGCGCCATTACTTTTAACTCTCTCGCTTCAACAGGCTCAGGCTGCCAACTTAAAAGTGAGTGCTGTTGGTCATGACCATAACGAGCAAGCATTGTGGCGTCTGACTTGTCTGTCTTATGGACAAGCCCTAATGAACTTGCGTACTGTTTTGCTTTACCAGGATTTACATGTAATAAAATAAATCCTTGCTCATATAGGAAATACATCAGCGGCTCGCTATAAACACCTATGGGCTCTGTTGTAATAACAATATCTTGTGCTTCTAAATTTGTATTCTTTATCAACCAGGCAACTAACTCTTGATAGCCCTGCGGGTTATTTTTAAAAATCTTCGTTTTCTTTTTACTTTTGACTACATCGCGTAGCCAGGAAATATCTAACTTTTCTTTACCCACATCAATGCCAATAAAAGCTTTCATCTCTATCTACTCCCCTTGTACATGCAGCGTCACCCTTAGTTGGGGCGCTAGGATACCATTCAGTTTAATGGAGGTTAGGAAGTCAGGGCTCAATCTACGTCACAGCATTTTCACACTCTGGTTGGGTACGAGCTCACTGTCTTCCCGATGTGACAAGTGCTAGCTAAACACTCATCAAGAAGAGATACAAGGTTGGGTTGAGTGAAACGAAACCCAACGTTTGCTCTGCTATTAATCCTTAGTTATGAGTGTTCAGGTTAGTGATTAAAATAAAAGCGCGATTTATATCGCGCTTTTTCGTCATGTTAGCTTTATTTGAATAAGTAAACCTACTCTTTAAACTTATAACCCACACTATAAACCGCAGCTATTGGGTTTAGTCCTGCTTGAACGTCGTTAATCTTTTTTCGTATATTTTTAATGTGTGTATCTATGTTGCGATCGAATATGTCGGTTGTATCACTGTATACGTTATTAATAATATCTTCGCGGGTAAAAACACGACCTACGTGGCTTATAAATAGTAAAAATATTTTAAACTCGACGGCGGTAAAGCCAATACTTTTGCCGTTTAGGCGGGCTTCGTAATCGTCTTCGTGTAATTGAAAATTATTATAAATGATGATGTTGGTTTTAGGCTGGCTGGTCCTTCTTAGTACAGCTTTTATGCGCGCTATAACTTCTTTAGGGCTGAAAGGTTTGCATATGTAGTCATCGGCGCCGAGCTCTAAACCCAGTAAGCGGTCTATTTCTTCACTTTTTGCGGTAAGCATAATAATAGGCACGTTTGAAAAGGCTCTAATTTGCTTACATAGTTCTATGCCATCAACATCTGGCAGCATTAAATCAAGAAGTATTAAATCTACAGCGTTTTGTTTTACAAAACTAACTACACCTTTGCCGCTATTAAAGTGCTCAGTTTCGTAATTTTGTTGCTTAGTATAGGCAATAAGTACCTCTGCAATGTTTTCTTCGTCTTCAACGATAAGTATTTTTTGTGATGCCATTATTTTAACCTAAAAGTGTCAGTGTTATTTTTACTTCTAGCCCACCGAGTGGTGAGTTGTGCAACGATATTTGACCGCCATGTGCCTCTACTATTTGTTTGCAAAGTGCAAGTCCTAAGCCCGAGCCGCCGTGCTCTCGGCTTCGAGATTTTTCAACGCGATAAAAACGCTCAAATAATTTTTGTAAGTCGTTTGGTAAAACACCTGGGGCTGAGTCTTGTAAAATAAGCTCAATTTTATTAGGTGTTTTGTTGGCAAGTATTATTACTTGCCCACCTTTATGCGTGTATCTGCAGGTATTTTCTAACAGGTTTGAAAATAGTTGCACAAGGCGTTCTTTATCGCCATTTATTATACATTTACCGGCTTTGGCTAAGCTTTTGCTATCTACATTTAATTCACGCTCTTTAAAGCGAGCGGTGTAGTTTTCAATTGATTGCTCAAAAATGCTTATTAAATCAGTACGCGCATTGTTATAGGTTAAATTAACGCTATCTGTTTGTGCTAGTTGGGCTAGGTCGTCAACAATGTGACTTAAATTATCTACTTGGTTTATGAGTAAATTAATGCGCTTTGTGTCGGCTGTAAATACACCATCTTGCACAGCTAACAAGTGCGAACGTAGTACGGTAAGTGGGGTTCTTAATTCGTGGGATGTGTCTGACACCCATTGAAACCGCATTTGTTGGTTTTGCTCAAGCGTGTGGGCTAAAGCATTAAAATTGTTGGATAGGGTAGCTAGCTCATCTTTACTAGAGGGAATTATTCTGCTGGCAAAGTTTCCTTTTGTTAACTCATCTGTGCCAGTCACTATTTGCTTTATTGGTTTTATTAAATGGCGGGATAACACAATAGCCATAATAAATGCGAGCGCAATAACGAGTAATGTGATCATAAAATAGTTATGAAATTGCGCTGCTAAAAACGCTTTAGCTGGGCTACTTTGCACAAGTTTTGAAGGTACTAAACCTATCCAGCCTATAACGTTATTGTTTAATAAAATAGGTTCTATATGTGGGTTGTCGTTTAAATTAGCTCTACCAACAACAACTTTTTTATTTTGATCATATAAACTTATACGCTGCCCAGTTTTAAGGGAACCTGCAGGTAAGTGTACCCACAATAAAGAGGGCGTTGCATTGCTGCTATTTGGTTTGGGTGGGGTGCTTGTGTGTTTATTCGTTTCAGGCTCGCCTGGCTTTTTTTGTGGCTCCACAATAGAGCGCCATAATTGTGTGTTTTGCGTAATGGGTTGCCAACTGCCTAATTCGCTATAAAGCTCAATAAGTTGCTGCTTAACCGTTGCTACATGCTTTGTTTCTTCTTGTTCAACAAAGTCGTTAAACCCTGACGAAAAGGTCATGTATATAAACACAAACATAAGCCCAACAAGGGCGATATTAGTGATAAAAAAAGCTAAAAAGAATTTATGTATTAATTTCACTGATTGGCAAATAGTAAAAATCATGTGTTAACGTACCAAGCAGTATTGCATATTGATTATGTGCCTACAATTAGCGTATTTAGGGAGTTGCTTACTAAAATCCTTTTTAAGTAAGCTTTTTAGGTATGTTGATTCTTGGGCTAAAACTTTATTTTTTCGGTATCGCCAGCACCCAGTAACTTATATTGTGGTTTTACAAAGCTTGCGTGTACTGCACCTAAACTTTTAGGGAACGATATAGCAAGATCATCTACTGTTGTAAATGTGTGCTTCGCTTGAAAAACAATTTCTAGGTCGTGCGCTTCGTTGTTGCTGGTGGTAAAAGCGACGCGTTCAAACACGATAACTTGCTGATTTACACGTAAGCTCGTTTTTTGTTTAAGTGCATTTTTTACAAACTCTTCTTGTTGCTCTGCACTTAAGTTTGTAGGCATAAGCTTATCAATATCGCCCATAAGCCATGCTTGCTCGCTTTGCAGCGCTGAAATTAAATGCTCAGCATTAGTTAATACTTTAACCTCAACTTGCCCGTCTCTTAAAATTACTTGGGCTGTTGTGTTTTTTAACACATGGGCGCTCACTTGAGTGCTCATACTTGTTAAAATACACGATAGCATTAGCCATTTTAATTTTTTTAAAAAATACATAATTACTACCTTTTATTGAGGCGGTTGACCTTTTTGTTTATTGATGTTGCTCAATAGTTGCTTTACAAATAAGGGTGTTGTCGGTTTCTAAGTCTTCGCCCCATATGAATTTTGCGTTTTCATCCCAGTTAATATCGTCGTAACCGTCTTTTGGTCCTACACCGGCAAAGTTGTGCTCTACTGCATTAGCCCAGTTTGCGTTATCAAAGTTACTTTGCAGCCAGTTAGTTGGCGCTTCTTTTGACATAAATGTACAAACACCTTCGCCTGCGACAGGGTTTGATTCGCTTTCGCATAATTTGTTAAGCGGCGCTTTGTGAAGTATTTCGCATTTAAAGCTTTGATCGCTTACGGCAACTACTTTATTTGTATCGGTGTCGGTAAGTTGCATAATGAAACCGCCATCACCCATTTGCTGATTTTTAGCACCGATGTATTCAAGCCCAGTGTCGTTTTGCTTAAAGTCTTTAATTATTAAATTAAGCTCAATAGGGTAGTTTGCAGAAAACGTAATGCTTTCGGCATTAAATGAGCGCTCTGTGGTTATAGGCACCGAATCTTCAACAAGTAACTGCTCGCCTATGTAGGCTGTAAACCAGTTATCAGCCCATGCTTCTAGCTTTAAGTTATGCTTGCCTGTAATGGCAGGATTTGTATTTTGCTTAGTGACTGTTGGAGTAAGGTGATTTGGCTGCGGGCCTCTACAAAATGTACCTGTTTGAACTTTGCCACCATTACTGATGGTTTTTTGTTTAAAGCTATAGCAGTCTTTTCCCTGTGATGCAGGGCTGTAGGTAGTAAAGTAGTTTTCACCTTTGTATGAATAGCTCATTGTACGGCTGCCATTTTCAGAGATTGCGTGCGTTAAGTTTTCAACGCCTCCTTGTGGCGGGCGCAGATCGGCTCTTATACCTTGAGTATCGCCACTAAGTGGTGACACTCTTGGTAATTTTGCGGTATCTACTTCACCTACTAAGCACTGAATAATATACGGCGGTGTAGCTGATGTTTGGTAGCGATAACCAAATGTGTCGTCGGTTTGTCCGTTACATACATCAAGGTCACCTTTGGCAATTGCACTGCCGTCTGGGTTTTTACTGCCATACAGCGGGTAACCATCGTAAGCCCAACCAATAATGGCATCGCTTGATTGGTTTTTCATTGTGTCAATCATACACGTTGGCGATACATGATAATGGTAGTCATCACCTCGTCCTGCGTGTCCGCCACATATATCTAACTGTCCGAGTGCTAAAGTGTCGTGTTTTTCATCGTAGCTATTTACGTCCAGTTCACCTTGCGAAGAATAGTCGTATATTGGTACGCCATTAACGGCAACACCTACGGCTGCATCAATTGTTGTTATTGCTTTTGCTTTTTTAGGATTTAGCTTTATAGGTGCGGCGTAGTCTTTAGCTGGAACAGGTATTTGCTCGTTAGTACCTGTAATACCAGTCATTACGTCATGATCAGGATAAGTAGATGAGGCAATATAAGCATATTGTTCATCGCACGTAACAGATACGCTTTGATCAAACCCTGCATTACTTACTGATTGTGTAATAGCATCACAACGAGGTGATTTTACGTTAGCGGTTAAATATGATTTGTCAGGCTTTGGTTGCTCGTTTGGTGTTGGTTTTGAATCCGGTTTTTGCTCGGCGCTATTAGCGCTTCGCGAGTATTTAACCGTCATACTTGCAGTATCGAGAGTAATATCTTTTACAGCGGCGAGTAATGCTGAGCGATCTACTTTTGTATCACTGTTAAAGGTAACCGGTGCAGATAACGCGTACACAGTATAAGTATAGCTTTTTTCACCTGGGCCTTTAGAGCAAGGCGGCGCATATTGGTTTAAATCGTTTACGCTATTAGAGCCTACTTCACCGAGAGTTTCGCCCGCTTTAATTTGTGTTTTATCGGCGGCAATATTGTACATGGTCCAATACCAATGCATTCCCTCTGGCGCTTTATGATCCATAATTAACGCATAATATTTGGTTGTGTTAGGTGCACCGCTCCAGTTAAGTGGAGGGCTAATGCTTTGCCCATCGCACGTATAAGTTATAGGCAAGTTACCGCCATCACTTACTTTTGAGCTTGTTAGAGTAAAATCATTGAGGTTTGATTGTTCAAGTGATTGGCTGTTTTGCTCGTTGCAGGCACTTAAGGTTACACAGCACAGTGCACTGAGTAAAAAGGCATGGGTATTTTTCATCATTTAAAACTCCAAAGATTAAGAGTACATAGAAAGAATTAGCTATTAAGAGTGTAGTTCTCAAATGTAGGGCAATTATGTAGTTTTAAACTTTTTTGTTTTTATTAAGCGATAAGGCGTTTAGTTGTGAGCTGCTTACGTGGATAAGAGATTGGGTATGTGCGCTTGGGCATGAAAGGAAATATTAACTTAAGCATGGCGTTATTTTCACTCATTTAAGTAACGCTAAAATCCTTATTTTAAATAAGGATTTTCACCCATTGCGACTACCACACAAAAAATTCTTAAATCTAACTCTAGCTGGTGGTAACTCGGTTCCATATGGCAGCAAAGTTGATAAAAGCCTTTGTTATGGTCTTTTTCTTTAAAGTGGGCGAGTTCATGTACCACTAACGCTTTTAATAACGGCTCGGGAGCGCGCAGCAAGTCGCTGTTTATCGCTAAATCGTGTTTGCGGGTTTTACCTTGCATTCGATACGTATGTGTACCGAGTGCATTGGTGACCATATCGCCTTGCTTTTTAAAAGCAGCGCGCCCAAATGGTGGCGCATTTTTTAAATATTGTTTTTTAAGCTCGGTTGCATAGCTATAAAGTAGTTTATCGCTGGTAATAGTGTGAGCTTGCGGATACTTTTTAAGTAAGTAGTCACATACCTTTTTGTTATTTATAAGGCTTAATATTTGCTCAACAATATTAGCTGGGTAGCCGGTAAAGTAACGTGCGTATTCACTCATTATTATTTCTCTGTCGTTTTACTTTTAGAAAAGTGCTTGCTGGTGGGCTTCTTTTTCGCCAGTAAATGGGTTTAATGCTTTGTGATTATAACCAAGGTCTTTACAAAACTGCCTTGCTAATAATGGCGCTTCTCGGTTATCTGCCGTATGAAAAAACACATAAGGCGTTTTATCCTCATCAAGCCATTGTTTTACTTTACTTAGCCACGGTTTATAAAAGGATTTATAGTCATTTTGTAAATCGGCTATTACAAAGCGCGCCATGGGTTGCGTGCTTGTAGCAATGGCATGCACGGGTAAATGCGGCTTTTTTTGCTGTGCATCTATTAGCGCTTCGGTTGTTGGTTTTACGGCAAATAGGGCGCGAGTATCCATCGATATGCGATTTATGTTGTTTGCCATTAATAACTGATTAAGCGCTATTTCGGCTTCGCCCTTTTGAAAAAACGCAGTATGACGTACCTCTACACCGTAATTAACCTCTTTTGGTAATAGGCTAATAAATTGTGCGAGTTTGGGTAAGTCACCAGGACCAAATGCTTTAGGTAATTGCAGCATGATTTGCCCAGTTTTTTCTAAAATAGGGGAGAACAAGTTAAGCCAATCAGTAAGCTCGGTTTGAACATTAGTTAGGTGCAGCTCGTGGCTAAAGCGACGATTAAACTTAAAAGTAAATTTAAAATCGTCGGGAACGCTATTTGCCCAGCGCAACACGGTGCTTGGCGAAGGATCAGCGTAAAAGCTGGTATTGCCTTCGACTGAATTAAAATGCTGAGCGTATTGGCTAAGCATATCGGCGTTTTTACATTGGCTTGAAAATAAATTGCCTTTCCATGCATTGCTCGACCACTGCGGGCATCCAATATATAACATACAAACTAGCGCCTTATTATAAAGTGGCGATAGTGTAGCAAATAACAAAACGAGCTGCTGTAAATTCAGGGGCAAAAGCGGCACACGCCCTAGCATCTTGATACTACTTGGGTATAATGCAGGGCTTAATTTGATTATTTTTAGATTGCTAGCGGCTTTATTTGTATTGTGGTGACCTGTTTTTTAAATCACACGCCTTAAAACAAATAAGTTTAGCCGTTTAAGCCTTTTATCTGACAGGAAAACTATGCGCTCTATATATTGCGGACAGCTAAATAAAACTCACGTAGATCAAGAAGTTGAACTATGTGGCTGGATCAACAAACGACGTGACCTTGGTGGACTTATCTTTGTCGATTTACGCGATAGAGAAGGTTTAGTACAAGTTGTATTCGATTCTGACATTGAAGAATTAATGAGTTCAGCTAACACACTTCGCCAAGAATTTTGTGTTCAGTTAAAAGGTGTTGTTCGCGCACGCCCAGACAGCCAAGTAAATAAAGACATGGCAACAGGGGAGATCGAAATTTTAGGTAAAGAGCTTAATATTATTAATCGCTCAGAGCCATTACCACTTGATTTTAACCAAGTAAACTCAGAAGAGCGTCGTTTAAAATACCGTTACCTAGACTTACGTCGTCTAGAAATGAGTGACCGTATTAAATTACGTGCTAAAGCAAGCAGCTTTGTTCGTCGCTTTTTAGATGAAAACGGCTTTTTAGACATCGAAACACCTGTACTTACTAAAGCAACACCTGAAGGCGCGCGCGATTACTTAGTACCGAGTCGTGTTCATAAAGGTAGCTTTTACGCTTTACCACAGTCTCCACAGTTGTTTAAGCAATTGTTGATGATGTCGGGTTTTGACCGTTACTACCAAATTGTTAAATGTTTCCGTGATGAAGATTTACGCGCCGATCGCCAACCAGAATTTACCCAAATAGATATAGAAACCTCGTTCATGAACTCTGATCAAGTACGTGGTATGACTGAAAAAATGATCCGTGAGATGTGGCAAACATTGCTCAACGTTGATTTAGGCGATTTTCCAATCATGCCTTACAGCGAGGCAATGAGCCTTTACGGTTCTGATAAGCCAGATTTACGTAACCCAATGAAATTAGTTGATGTTGCAGATTTAGTTAAAGACGTAGAGTTTAATGTTTTCTCAGGTCCGGCTAACGACGAAAAAGGTCGCGTTGCTGTGTTAACTGTACCGGGTGGCGCTAAGCTTTCTCGTAAACAACTTGACGATTACACTAAGTTTATTGGTATTTACGGCGCTAAAGGCATGGCGTGGATGAAAGTAAACGACCACACTGCAGGCGCTGAAGGTGTTCAATCGCCAGTGGCTAAGTTTTTAAGCGAAGACGTAATCACAAAATTACTTGAGCGTACTAATGCACAGTCTGGCGATATTATTTTATTCGGTGCCGATAAGCGCAACACAGTAAATGAAGCAATGGGCGCACTGCGCGTTAAGATTGGTGTTGATTTAGAAATCACTAACCTTAATAGCTGGGCACCACTTTGGGTTGTAGATTTCCCAATGTTTGAAGAAGATGACGAAGGCACATTACATGCTGTACATCATCCATTCACTGCACCAAAAGACATTAACGCAAGTGAGCTTGAAGCAAACCCAGCCGCTGCTATTTCAGACGCCTACGATATGGTATTAAACGGCTACGAAGTAGGTGGTGGTTCGGTACGTATTCATAATGCAGATATGCAAGAAACCGCATTTAGAATTTTAGGTATTAACGAGCAAGAGCAACAAGACAAGTTTGGCTTTTTACTTGATGCACTTAAATACGGTACACCACCACATGCAGGTTTAGCATTTGGCCTTGACCGTTTAGCAATGCTTTTATGTGGTACCGATAACATTCGTGACGTTATTGCTTTCCCTAAAACAACACAAGCGTCGTGTTTATTAACTAACGCACCTAGTAAGCCTAACCTTGATTCGTTAGCTGAGCTTGCAATTAGTGTTGTAGAAAAAGAAGTATCAAGCGAAGAGTAATTATTACTTAGCTTTTGAGCTGAATTTAAAAACCCTTAAGTTATATGCTTAAGGGTTTTTTTATGGTTAAATTTATAGCAGAGTGTGTTTTAAACGAACAGATGAAAAGGAATTATTATGTCGATCAATGCAACCTTATTTGGTGAGTTTTTAGTTTTTATTATTGTGCTGTGTATTCCTATTTTTGCTGTAATTAGCTACAAAATAGGTAAGCGTAAAAGTACTATGCCGGGTGTTTTAGCGTTTGTGGGTGGCTGTTTAGCACTATTTCCACTACTTGCTTTGATTTTTATTGCAGTGCTTGCGCTTAAAAAAGATTTACCTAAAAGTAATGGCTACACGGGTTAAATTTAATAGGTGAATTGTGTTGTTAAGTAATAATAACCAGTATTTTGATGAACAATTTGATGCTTTACAGTACGCAGAGCAATTAACTGAAAACTCTGAGTTTGAAGAGTGTATATTTATTGATTGCGACTTTTCAGACGGGCAGTTTAAAAATTGCCGATTTATAGAATGTAGTTTTAAAAACTGTAATTTATCGTCACTTAAATGGAACTACAGTTCGCTTGAAAATGTAAGTTTTAGCCACTGTAAATTAAATAGTTTGCAATGGGCTGATGTAGATTGGCCAGCGCTTAGTATTAACGCACCGGTGAGTTTTAATTATTGCGAGCTCAGTAATAGTTCTTTTTTTGAATTGACTCTCAAAGCCCTCAAACTAACACACTGCTTTGCCAAAAATGTTGATTTTAGACACGCTGATTTAAGCGGTAGTATATTTACAGGAACAGATTTTCGCGATAGTGAGTTTTTTCAAACTAACGTAACAAAATGTGACTTTGTAGGTGCTACAGCGTTTAATATTGATTTGAATAATAATATGTTAGCGAATGCTAAGTTTGATCGCTTCGAAGCACTTAATTTGCTTACCAGTCTTAATATAGAGCTTTGTGATTAATTTAGTTTAATATGGTTACATACCTAGAAGCGACAGCTTAGCTGGGCTTCTAGATACTGCGTGACTGCGTAATTAACGGCTTGGGCCATTTTTATTACGTGCACTGGCAAGCTGTCTTGCGATTTCTAATAACGCAGGTGAAATATCTTCAGCGCCATCTTTAATTAGTTTTGTAACATCACCTGACGAAAACAGACCGTCACGTGGTGATTTAATACCTAACTCACGAACAAAATCCTTCGTTTTACCTGTGCTGCCTGTTTCAATAAACTTAAAAATAATACGTTCATTGTTGTTTTTAGCAGGTGCTTTTAGTGTTTCGATTTCGTCATGTATTGCAGTTAGTTTGTCTTCTAAAATTTCTATACGTTCTTGAATGCTATTGTATGATTTCATTTATTGGATCTTTTACTAAATATATTTAAACAATGGCGGCTATTATCGCATAGTTTGACAATAGAGAATGCAAACCTATAAAGTAAAAGTTATTTTTAATTAAAAACAATAATTTATATAAGTTTGAACATGCAAAAAACACTTAAAAAGCTTTTTATGTTAAGCGCACTAGCTCTAAGTGCATCAGCAATAAGCGCAACAAGCTATGCAAACGATGGCGTTATAACCGATGAAAGCCGTAATCGCACTATTCCTATCAATATCACACTACCAAGTAACAATGCTAAGTGCACTGAACAAGTAAAATGCCCTGTAGCGTTTATTAACGCAGGTTAAGGGATTAGCCATAACGGGTATACGTTTGCCAGTAATGCGTTTAATCAGCGTGGGTATTTAACAGTAGCAGTTGCACATGAACTAAAAAGCGACCCTTACTTAAACCGTGAGCAGCCTTACTTAACAACTCGCATGGAAAACTGGCATCGTGGCGTAGTAACGCTTAAGTTTTTAGTTAATGAGCTATCGAGTAAATACCCAGCATACGACTTTACAAAACTCACCTTATTTGGGCACTCAAACGGCGGGGATATTTCGTCATTATACGGCTCTATTTACCCCAATGAAGTAAGCCAAATTATTACGCTCGATCATCGCCGCATGTTGATCCCGCGCAATAAAAACATTCGCGTACTTACACTTCGCGGTAGTGATTACCCAGCTGATGCGAATGTGCTGTTAAACGATTCAGAGCTGGATAAGTTTCCTGTTACACAAATAATGATAGAAAAATCACGCCATAACGATATGTACGATGGCGGGCCAATATAGCTGGTGGATAGAATGAGTAAAGAAGTAGAGGGATTTTTAGATAGTAAAAATTAGGTTTATAAAAGTTAAATCATAGCGCAGTGTTAGCTGCGCTATATTACTTTTATGGTAGTTACTCTACCAATTCACTTACAATAACAGGATTGTTATGTAGTGTTTTATGCACAGGACATTTGTCGGCTATTTCGAGTAAACGCTGGCGCTGCTCTTGTGTTAAATCACCGATTAAAGTGATTTTACGGGTAATGGCTTCAAGGTTGCCGGTTTGCTCGCAATCGTCGCAATCTTTGTTGTAATCTCGAGTGTGATCAAGTTCTACTTTGACATGCTCTAGCGCTAAGTTTTTACGTGTAGCGTACATGCGCAGTGTCATTGCTGTACAGGCACCAAGCCCCGCCAATAAGTGATGATACGGATCGGGGCCTAAGTTTTTACCGCCTACCTTTATTGGCTCATCTGCAAGCCAAGTATGATCTTTGGTGCTTACGTGCTGAGTAAATACATGATCTTTTTCTTCAACAAGTACATTGCCACCCGTTAGGCTTGCGGCGTATTTTGTTTTGTCATATTTAACGTAGCGATTAGCCCACGTTGCAATAATTTCTGCAGCGTAGTCGGCATCGTTTTTATTAGTAAGTAAGTGATCGGCGTTATCTAGGCTAATAAAACTTTTAGGATGCTTAGCTGATGCGTAAATTTTTTCGGCTTCGCTAATATTTACAGTTGCATCAATAGGGGAGTGCATTACTAATAATGCGCGCTTAAGCTTACTAATGTGGCTTTTATCGTACTTGGCTATATCGTCTATAAACTGTTTTTTAATGGTAAATTCGCGGCCTGCTAGGCTTACTTTTGCTTCGCCGGCTGCGTTAATTTCATCGAGATGTGCTTCAAAGTTATGCGCTACGTGTTGCGCATCTGACGGTGCACCAATAGTTGTAATGGCCGATACTTCAGGAATGTGCTCAGCAGCAGCCAGTACCGCAGCGCCGCCTAAACTGTGGCCAATGAGTAATTGCGGCGCTGCAAAGTGCTTACGCAGATGATCAGCCGCTGAAACTAAATCTTGAATGTTCGATGAAAAGTTACTGTTAGCAAAGTCGCCATCGCTATTGCCTAAACCGGTAAAGTCAAAACGCAGTACAGCTATGCCTTGTTGCGTAAGTGCACGGCTTATACGTGTAGCTGCTGCTATGTCTTTTCCGCATGTGAAGCAGTGTGCAAATAGCGCGTAAAACTTAACGTCACCAGAGGGAAGTTCAAGTTGGCCGGCAAGTTCTAAATCGCCGCTTTTAAAAGATACTTTTTGTCGCATGGGAAGCCTTATTTACACAAATAAAATACATTATATTAGGGCGTGTTGACCGTTGTGGATTGAAATTTGTTCAATCTAGGGGCGATTTAATCGCGGCGCGAGGTTTGTAACCTAGTGGACTAAGTAAAAACCGAGCAAAGCTTCCGCGTCCTGCTCACGCCCCTTACCTACATCCATGTCATAGGTAAGATCTTAAGAAATTGAGTTGAAGCTCAATTCATGATCAAATGGTTGTTACCA
>NZ_JADYXK010000029.1:0-50417 GCF_015864275.1 Pseudoalteromonas sp. NZS11_1 | reverse complement strand
GCGAGTGTTTCAACGTCATTAGGTTTGATGTTGTTAATAATATCGAGAGCATTAGAAAGTTGCATAAAAAAATCCGAATTCTACAAAAGAATTCGGATTCTTACATACCTAGAAGATCGTTGAAGTGCTATTAACTAATTCTTAAATGATCGGCATTACAGCCGAAGCTGCGTTTTTATTTGCAATTTAACTACACCGTAGTCGCGTTAAATACCGTCACCATCCATGTGTAGTCCGCATTCTCGGTTTAAACCAAAAAAGCGAGTTTCTTCCTCTGTCATTCCTGGTTCTAACTTACGTGTTGTATGTACGTCTCCCATAGACACATAACCTTGCTCCCATAATGGGTGGTAAGGTAAATCGTGCTTAGTAAGATACTGATACACGTCGCGGTTAGACCATTCAATAATCGGGTACACTTTAACGGTACCACGGCTAATTTCTACAAACTGTTTATCAGCACGTGTAGATGATTGATCGCGGCGCAAACCACTAAACCACGTGCCCGCTTCTATTTCTTTTAACGCACGGGTCATCGGCTCTACTTTATTAAGCTGATTATATTGCTTAATGCCGTCTTCGCCTTTCTCCCATAGTTTACCAAATTTAGCCTCTTGCCATGCTGGGCTAAGCGGCGCTCTATACACCTTTAAGTTAAGTGATAAACGCTCACTCATTTGCTCAATAAACTGATACGTTTCAGGAAACAAATAGCCTGTATCGGTTAATACAACGGGAATATCTGGACGTTGTGAGGTCATTAAATGCAGCATTACTGCCGCTTGAATACCAAAGCTAGATGATAAAAAAGCCGTATTAGGCAAGTTATCAAGCGCCCATGCAACACGCTGTTCTGCGCTCATATTCGCTAGTAAACCATTAGCATCAGCTAACATAGCCGTTTGGCTTTGTTTATCTAGCTGTAAAATGTTTTTAAATTCACTCATGGTAAATTCCAAACCTCACCAGCGGCAAAGCGCTGGTATTTAATTAAGCGTGAAAATCGGTTACTGATACTTTTACTTCAGCAACAATGCCTTTGCGTATAACAAAGTCACCAAAACACTCACCGTCATTGCGCTCGCTTGCCCATTGGCCAATGAGCTTATCGAATGCTTCTAGGTAAACGTCTTCGCCTACGTTCTCAAGGTACAATTTAGGAATACGTGTGCCTTCTAAATTACCACCTAAGTAAACGTTGTACTTACCTGGGCCTTTACCTACTAAACCTGCTTCTGCAAGCATTGCGCGGCCACAGCCGTTCGGGCAACCTACAACGCGCATAATAATGCTGTCATCGGGTATACCGTGCTTAGCAAGTAATGCTTCAGTTTTTTCTACTAGGCTTGGTAAGTAACGCTCTGCTTCGGCCATTGCAAGCGGGCACGTTGGCAGTGAAACACACGCCATAGAATTTTTACGCTGCTGCGAATCTGTGTCATCAATCAGGCCATGGCTACGAGCAATTTCTTCAATCACGGCTTTTTGATCTGCAGGTACGCCAGCAATAATTAAGTTTTGGTTTGCCGTCATACGCATGTCACCTTGGTGAACTTCTGCAATTTTACGACAACCAGTTTTAAGCGGTTTGCCTGGGTAGTCTAAAATACGACCACTTTGAATAAATAGCGTTAAGTGGTGCTTACCATCAATGCCTTCAACCCAACCAATGCGGTCGCCACGATGAGTAAACTCAAACGGACGGCTTGGTGCAAACGTAACGCCTGAGCGTTTTTCTACTTCGGCTTTAAATACATCAACGCCTACACGGTCTAATGTGTATTTAGTTTTTGCATTTTTACGGTTTGAACGATTACCCCAATCGCGCTGCACAGATACAACATGCTCTGCAATTTTTAAGGTATCTTCTAGCGTAATAAAGCCAAAGTCATCAGCCTTACGCGGATAAGTTGCTGTATCGCCGTGCGTCATGGCAAGGCCACCGCCCACTAATACGTTAAAACCAACAAGTTTGCCGTTATCAGCAATTGCCACAAAGTTTAAATCGTTAGCGTGTACATCAACTTCGTTGTTAGGTGGAATAGTCACCGTGGTTTTAAACTTACGCGGTAAGTAATTAGATCCTAAAATTGGCTCTTCTGTGGTTTCTGCTTTTTCGCCATTTAACCAAATTTCGGCATACGCTTTCGTTTTTGGTAATAAATGTTCAGAAATTTTTGCAGCCCAGTCGTAAGCTTCTTGATGTAGCTCAGACTCAACGGGATTAGTGGTACAAAGCACATTACGGTTAACGTCACCCGCTGTAGCAATAGAGTCTATACCTACGCTATCAAGCATTTGGTGCATGCCTTTAATATTAGGCTTTAACACTCCATGAAACTGAAACGTTTGACGCGTTGTTAAACGAATGCTGCCGTAGCTTGTTTTGTCATCTGCAAACTTGTCGATTGCTAACCACTGCTCTGGCTTAATAATACCGCCAGGCATACGTGCACGTAACATTACATTATGTAGCGGCTCTAGCTTTTGCTTAGCGCGCTCACCACGTATATCGCGGTCATCTTGTTGGTACATACCGTGAAAACGAATTAGCTGAAAGTTATCGGCTGTAAAGCCACCGGTAATTTCGTCTGTTAAATCTTTTTCTATGGTGCCACGTAAAAAGTTACTTTCTCTTTTCAAACGTTCGTTATCAGAAAGTTTTACGTTTTTATCTTGTTCGCTCATTTTAAATCCTAAATTTGTTACAGTGACGGCTGCTAGCTGTTAAATAAAATAAGAAACGTGATTAATACACGTCTTTCTGATAGCGGTTTGCGCTACGCAAATCTTTTAAATATTGCTCTGCGTCTTCATTGCTCTTGCCTGTGTTTTCTTTAACAATATCAAGCAAGGCGTTGTGTACATCTTTTGCCATGCGATTTGCATCGCCACAAATATAAAAGTGAGCGCCAGCTTCTAACCATTCAAACACGTCTTTACTGTTACTGCGTAACTTATCTTGTACGTATACTTTTTCTGCTTGGTCGCGGCTAAATGCAACATCTACTTTGTTAAGTAAACCCGATTTTAAATAACCCTGTATTTCTACTTGGTATAAAAAGTCTTGAGTGAAATGTGGGTTACCAAAAAACAACCAGTTTTTGCCTTGCGCTTCACGCGAATCACGCTCTTGTAAAAATGCACGGAACGGCGCAATACCCGTACCTGGGCCTACCATAATCACCGGTGTATCATCGTTAGTGGGTAGGCGGAAATTGTCGTTGTGTTCGCTAAATACTTTAACTTTACAACCTTCTTCTGCACGACGAGTTAAGTAACCAGTACAGCCACCTAAATGCTCGCTATCAAATGCATCAAACTGCACTAGACCTAGTGTTAAATGTACTTCGTCTTCAACCTCAGCTTGGCTAGATGCAATTGAGTACAAACGAGCTTGTAGTTTACGTAGGCAATCTACTAATGTTTGCGCATCAATTTTTGCAGGGTTTTGGCGAATCACATCAAATATTTGGCGAGGTTCAATATACGCACGCATTGCGGCTTTATCTTCTACAAGCTTTAATAATTCAGGCGTACCAGTTGCTATTGCGTATTTTTCTACAAAACCTGGGTATGACTGAGTCAGCTCTAGTTTTTCAATAAGTGCATCACGTACGCTTAGCTCTTCATCACCTACTTTTACAATGCTTGTTGCATCTATTTGAGTAAGTGTAAGTACTTCATCAACTAGTACATCGTCATTTAAAAAGTACACACCTAACGAATCACCTGGTGTGTAAGTAATGTCTGAACCTTCAAGCGAAATTTCAACGTGGCGTACATCTTTAGTTGAGTCGCGACCGGTAATTTTTTGAACTGTTAATAGCTCTGCTTCAAATGGATTTTGTTTTGTATATTGGCTTGCTGCAGAGGTTGGAGCGCCAAATGGCATTGATACAACTTGACCACCAGCGGCTTCTTGCTGCGCTTTTAAATCAGGTTCGAATGCATCAACTGCACCGGCAATCCATGTTGCAGCTTCATCTTCGTAATCTACATCTAAATCAGCACGTTGATATATGGTTTGCGCACCGAGTTTATTTAAACGCTCTTCAAAATCTTTTGCTGTTTGGCAGAAAAACTCATAGCTAGAATCACCTAAGCCAATAACCGCTATTTTTACATCGTCTAGTTTTGGCGCTTTTTTAGTGGCTAAAAATTCGTAGAGTGTTTCTGCGTCTTCTGGTGGCTCACCTTCGCCGTAAGTAGATACAACGATAGTTAAAAACTTTTCTTTTTTCAGGGCTGTTGGTTTGTAATCTGACATGCTAACAAGCTTAACGGCTAAGCCTCGCGATTCAGCCTGCTCTTTCATTTTGGTAGCTACACCTTTTGCGTTACCTGTTTGCGAACCATATAGAATAGTTAGCGCTGCTGCATCACCCGCAGCCGGTACGCCTGCCGTAGGTGCACCTAACGCAGCCGAATTAGCATTTGCAGCTAAGTAACCACTTACCCATGCTTGTTGAATTGGATTAAGTTCAGCCACTAAACCTTGCAGCTTTTGTACTTGATCTTGCGATAGCGGGCTTGCCGCAGCATTTAGTTGACCTAACAACATGAATCGATTCCCCATAACCCTGAAAATTAAACACAACACACTTTGTGTATTGTTAAAAATGAGTTTTACCTCATCCAGAGCGTATCTGTTGAGGTTTTCTAAGTATGTAGGATAACGGGCTCTGCATAGATAAAAAAAGAATAGAATCTGCTTTGATATTCCATTTAGTTATTAATTTATAAAAATACCTTCAAAAACAGATTAAAGGACGATTATTGCCTTTTGCAGCACTTTAAATTAACAATTTTGCAACCTAACTAATGTAGGGTATATTCCTCATTCAAAATAAAAATAGGAACAACTATGTTACACGGGAAATATAAAAATAAACTACTTAGTACCGCATTGTTACTTGGCTCATTACCTGTAATGGCCAATGTAGCTAATGGCGGCTTTGAACAATGGACTGGCAATACACCTAGTTCTTGGAGCACTATTGATAGCGGAATCAGCTTAACGCGCTCAACCAATACAATTAAAAGTGGTAGTAGCTCTGCTGCTGTAAATGTAACAACAGGATCGCAAAGTAACACTGATTTACTACAACAAGTTGCTGTAAAATCAGGTAAAACCTATAACTTTTCGGCTGATGTTTACCACACCGAAGGTAAAATTAAAGCTCGCTTGTATGTAGATGGTTATCAAGGCTATTCAAATCAAGCACAAACTAACCAATGGCAAACAGTTAGCCATAGCTATCCAGCAAGCAGTAATAAAACAATTAGTGTTGGCCTAAGGTTTTACGATGTAAGTGGATTTGATGGCAGCGAAACCGTATACGTAGATAACTTTTTACCAAACGCTGATGGCAGCGCATCAACAAGCTGTACCGACAATAGCCTTACCTTAACGCTTAGTACCGATAATTACGGTAGCGAAACTAGCTGGGCCGTTAATAACAATCAAGGTAGTGCTGTTGCTAACGGCAGTGGTTACGCATCAAACACACAATATGATGAGCAAATATGCCTAACTGATGGAACTTACACACTTGTTATTAACGACAGCTACGGCGATGGCATGTGTTGTTCAACAGGTAATGGCAGTTATGCGCTTAAGCAAGGCTCTACCACACTTGCTAGCGGTGCAAGTTTTAATAATACAGACAGCACGGCATTTACTTTAGGCAGTGGCTCTGGTGATGGCGGCGGGAGCAACCCAACACCCACTGGCTACTATGTTACAGCTCAAGGGCTATCGGGTTATTCACTAAAAACTGAGCTTTATAATATTATTAAAGATCATAATGCACAGGGTTACTCGGCTATTTGGAATTTTTACGACTCATCAGCACGTGATAAATACTTTGAAAACGATAACAGCATTTTAGATATGTATAGCGAAAAACCAAACGGTTCAGATAGCTACAATTATACTGCTGTGAGCGATCAATGTGGTAACTATAGTGGAGAAGGCGGCTGTTACAACCGTGAGCATTCATTCCCTAAAAGCTGGTTTGGCGGCAATATTGAGCCAATGAACTCAGATGTGCATCATATTTACGCAACCGACGGTTATGTAAACTCAAAACGTAGTAATTTCCCATTTGGTGAAGTAGCAAGCGCTTCATTTACATCAACTAACGGAAGTAAATTAGGTTCTGCCGCAAGTTCATTAAATTACTCAGGTACTGTATTTGAGCCAATTGACGAATTTAAAGGTGACTTTGCTCGCGCTTATTTTTACATGGCAACGCGCTACGAAAATGTAATAGGCACTTGGCAAACCAAAACGACCTCAAGTAATGCGGTACTTAATGGTTCAAGCAATCAAGTATTCGAGAACTGGGTTGTAGCCATGCTGCTTAACTGGCATAACAGCGATCCTGTGAGCCAAATGGAACTTGACCGTAACCAAGCAGCGTTTGAATTTCAAGGTAATCGTAACCCGTATATCGACCACCCTGAATTTGTAGAAATGATTTGGTAAAAGTTAGCAGTTAAAACAAAAGCCTTTGCAAATGCAAAGGCTTTACCTTTTAGCGTGTAATATTTTTTAAAAATATGATGGTTTAAGCTAATTATAAGAAACAGCTGCGATAAGTGATTTTTCAGCTCTGTTTTTCATCAACGTTAAAAGTGAATGATGAAAATCTTGAAATATCACCTCACCCCATATTCGCGAATAAACACCAAAATTTGTATTATCTTGCACGGTCGTTTTTAACGTTAAAATCGTATTGCCGCTTTTATCTTCACTTAACTCATATCCACCGTAAAGAGGTGAAAAGTATTCACCGCCTAGTTTTACGTGTTTATCGAGTGCGTCATCGGGGATAGCATCTGGGTCTATATCAAATCTATAATGCATCTGTTTATTTGGTTGCCAGTCGGTTATTACTTCTTTAAACACAACGCCTTTTTGCCAAGTACTTGTGCGAACAGCGCCTATACCGCTAGCATTCATATTTGCCTTTAATGGCTTTGGTACACCAATTAATTGAGTGAGTGAAAAAGGCACTTCCTGTGGTTTTATGTCACTCACATTAGCTAACTGCTGCCACACAACATTGATGGGCGCGTTAATAGCTATTGAATTTGTTACTTCGTATGTTTTTGATAAATGTAAAAAATTAACTTCAATAGGTGAGAGTAATATAGGTAACAACGCGATTGATAATAAAGAACTATTCGCTTTTTTTATTTTACGTTTTCTAACAAAGCCCGCAAGTAACCCACCAATGCTGGCAAAAAACATAAAAGCAGGCAAAGCCATTGCCACACAAATGCTCCCTTCAAGCAAAGTAATTACACTTACAAATAAAAAAACAAAAATAGGCTGCCAAGCAATCGTGATCATTTGCCTTTTAGTTAATGTTTTTGATTCGTTGTACTCAAAGTGAATACGAATATAGCCAATAGCAACAGGCACTAAAAACATAAATGATATAGAGACTAAGCTACCTAAATTATAAGCATTGACTAGCTCTACAAACAGCCGCATAAATATGCCGTAAAGCGTACCAAGTAAAATACCAATTGATTTAGGGGAGTTGAGTTGCATCTCTATTCTTTATTGTTGTTATTAACAATCCGAAAGTAACAGAAGTATTATTTCACCACAAATAAAACGAAAGTAGCGGCTCCTGCAAACAAATAGCTTGAAATAAAACGGCTTTAACAACCACTAAGACTAAAGGATAATAACCTGCTATTAACACGATACTATTTGGTAAGCAGTCCTCCGGCCCTTAAAAACAAAACCCAATCACTTGATTTATAGTGACTTTTAATCACACTCTGTAATTCCATAATTTTTAACGTAAAGCAGTTTTTTAAATTAACTGTATTAAAAACAACCATGCACGACCTTTTGCCTATACATCCCAGCCTAAGAGCTGATTTACCCTGCATGTTCAATATTCATTTGCTTTAACAAAAGCCGTATTTATTTGATTAAGCAACAATGTTGCAGGAGAGCGCATGCAAACTACACCACCCGGTGATGCACCATCAAACACGCACAAGGATGCTCAAAGCTACGAGCAACTTCACAAGCCGAGTTCAGAGTTTAATACTCGCGACGAGTATCTCGAACATGAATTACAAATTATGCAGCCTAAGCGCTGGCGTCCTAATTTACCGTTTAGAGATTACCGATTTGAATTTGAAGACACCATTCCAGCAATGGCGGGCACAATTGGTAAAGTCGTTATGGTGGGTGCTATTGCGGCAACATTTGCAGCGCCTCTTGGTTTAAGCGATGCATTTGTTTTAGAAAATGTACGTTACGAATTACTCATTGTTTCTATTTTTATCATCTTATTCTCAGGCTTTATTTTACCAACAGCCAACTTGGCTGGTACTCACGGCCCACTTATTCCGTTAATTCCTATTGTTGTTGCTGCTGGCGGTCACCCTATGGCGTTTGGCTTACTCATTGGTGCCTTTGGTTTTATTTTGGCCATAACCAAGGGAGGAAGTATGCTCGCGCGCCTAACCAGTAAAGGTGTATGTGGCGGGCTACTTATTTATTTAGGCTTTATTGGTACTATTTCGCAAGTTAAAAAGCTGTTTGCTTGGGCTGAAGCCATTGATATGGCACACATTGCGTTTATTGTTATTTTAGCCACCATTTTATTGTATGCGCTATTAGAGCACTTTAAAAAGCGTTGGTTAGCCGTGCCGTTAAGTTGCCTTATTGGTGGCGTGGTTGCCTTTGCCTTAGGCGCACCGTTTGAGTTTCATACTGCACCGGGTTTACCAAATATGAACCCAGCTTACTGGTGGGGCGAAAACACGGGCTGGATGCTTGGCCTACCAACGCTTGAAAGCTTTGTTGTTGTACTCCCATTTGCAGTGCTCGCCGTTGCTATGTGGTCGCCAGATTTTTTAGGCCATCAAGTATTTCAAAAAATAAGCTATCCGCAACGCACTGAAAAAGTACAAATGGATATCGACGATACCATGCTAAGTGCATCGGTTAGACAAACATTTGGCTCACTTGCTGGTGGTGCTAACTTTGCTTCCTCTTGGGGTACTTATATTGTGCCTGCTGCTATAGCTAAACGCCCTATCCCTGCTGGCGCTATTTTAACTGCATTATTTTGTATAATTGCTGGTTTATGGGGTTACCCTATGGATTTAGCCATTTGGCAACCTGTGCTTTGTGTTGCGCTTATTGTTGGTGTGTTTATCCCGTTACTTGAGGCTGGCATGGAAATGACGCGCGAAGGTAAAACGACGCAATCAGCCGCTATTGTGGTATTTGCTTCGACCTTAGTTAATCCTGCTTTTGGTTGGTCACTTACTATGTTACTTGATAACTTAGGGCTGATTGGCTGTAAAGAGCGCAGTGCTGAGCTATCTAAAATGAGCCGCTGGGTAATTCCACTTATCATGTTTGTGCTACTTACCACTGTAATGGCAATTGTAGGTATGTTACCTGGTATACCGGCGTTAATGGCTGACTTTAGGCATTAACCTTTAGCTACCACATCTAATATTTACCCACAAAAAAGCACGGCAATTGCCGTGCTTTTTTACGTGTAATTAGTGTTCTAAAAGAACTTTGATCAAACTCCTTTTTACTGATCATTACTTTGGCTACTAGATTACTCGTCATTATTAATAGTGTAATGTATATCTAAAATTTTTAAGGATGAAAGTAGGTCTCATGAATAAATTAAACAATCAAAATAATTATATTAAAAATACAGAAGTTGAAGGTAATAAACGCCTAGTTACAATTAATGTTAGTAGAAATAATATAATTATAAAAAATGGTATAGGGCGCTTTAAACGAGGTCCCTATAAAGGAGTTTCCTTATCATTAAGCCCAGAAGAGGTAGCAACACTTTATCAAGTTGGCGCCGCTGTTGGTGGCTATGTTATTGGAACAATCACTAATAACTATTTCACAAACAAAGGATCTCGGGCATCAAGAGGAACAAGTAAAATATGCAACTTCATGAAGCCAGTACGTAAAATGGCTTGCGGAAAACCTCTTTATTACAGAGATAGAACCCTAGGTTCTGATGGAAGAGCAATTGAAGTATATACATGTGATGACGGTCACGAGTTTATACAACCAACTATATCAACATCTAAACTGAATCATAAAAAAGCGCGGTCTATTGACTAAGCCGCGCTTTGTTTTCATATGTAATTCAGTATTACTGCCAAGAACGCTCAGTAGCCAGTTGCTTTTCAAACGCATCTATTTGTGAGTTTAGCGTTTCGGTTACACCAATAAAGTCTAAACCACTTAACAAACGCTCTTTTACCTCTTTACTAATATCAAAACTAATTGGTGCAAACTTACTGCTTGTTAGTGTTTGATTTTCAAGATCGATTTCAATGTTAATATCGTCGTGCTGCTCGCTAAGTACAAACAATTGCTCAAGCGTATCGGCAGGTAACGCAATGGCTAACATTTGGTTGTTACCACAGTTATTAAAGAAAATATCTGCAAAGCTTTCAGCCAAAATCACTTCAAAACCATATTGCTTAAGCGCCCATGGAGCGTGCTCACGAGATGAGCCACAACCAAAGTTATCGCGCGTTAATAATATTTTTGCACCTTGGTAACAAGGGCGATTTAAAATAAAGTCAGGGTTTGGCTCGTCGTTATCTAGGTAACGCCAATCATAAAATAATGCAGCATCAAAACCTTCACGGCTAGTTGATGTTAAAAACTGCTTAGGAATAATTTGGTCAGTATCTACATTGTTTTTATCAAGTGGGGCCATTAAGCCACTAAAAAATACGCTCATTAGGCTTCTCCTCTAATATCAACAAAGTGACCATGTATTGCAGCAGCTGCGGCCATTGCAGGGCTAACTAAATGGGTACGCCCGCCACGACCTTGGCGACCTTCAAAGTTACGGTTAGAAGTAGATGCACAACGCTTGCCTGCTCCTAGGCGGTCATCGTTCATCGCTAAACACATAGAACAACCCGGTTCGCGCCATTCAAAGCCAGCGGCTTTAAAAATATCGGCTAAGCCTTCGTCTTCGGCTTGTTTTTTAACTAAGCCAGAGCCCGGTACAATTAACGCTTCAATGCCGGCTACCACATGTTTGCCTTCAACAATTTTTGCAGCTGCGCGTAAATCTTCAATGCGGCTATTTGTACATGAGCCAATAAATACCGTGTCTACTTTCGCGCTTGATAATTTATCGCCCGCTTTTAAATCCATGTATTTAAGCGCGCTGCGAATAGCATCGGCTTTAATTAAATCTGGTTCTTGGTCTGGATCGGGTATGCACTCATCAACACCAATTACTTGCTCTGGGCTTGTACCCCAGGTAATTTGTGGTTGAATGTCGTCAGCATTTAGCTCAACAACTAAATCAAAGTGTGCGCCTTCGTCTGTTTTTAATGTTTCCCAATATTCAACGGCTGCATCAAAATCTGCGCCTTTAGGTGCAAACGGACGACCTTTTAAGTAATCATAAGTAATTTGGTCAGATGCAATTAAACCCGCTTTTGCACCCATTTCTATGCTCATATTACATAGCGTCATACGGGCTTCCATTGAAAGCGCTTCAATGCCTTCACCACAAAACTCTGCTACATAACCTGTGCCACCAGCGGTACCTAACTTGCCAATTACCGCCATAATTAAATCTTTAGCCGTAACCGTTGGACGCAATACACCGTTAATTTGAATTTTTAACGATTTCGCCTTTTTTTGCTGTAGCGTTTGCGTTGCTAATACGTGCTCAACTTCAGAGGTACCAATACCATGCGCTAATGCGCCAAACGCACCATGCGTAGAGGTATGGCTATCGCCACATACAATGGTTGTGCCAGGCAAAGTAATCCCTTGCTCTGGGCCCATTACGTGCACAATACCTTGATTAATTGAGTTTAAATCGTAAAGCACAATACCAAACTCTTTACAGTTTTTATCAAGCGCCATTAATTGATTTTTAGATACTTCGCTTGCGGCATCAAGTGATCGGCTTTTAGTCGATACGTTATGATCCATCGTTGCAAAGGTTTTTTCTGGGCAACGTACAGTACGGTTTTTTTCACGTAGACCTGCAAAGGCCTGCGGAGAAGTAACTTCATGCACTAAATGGCGGTCAATATAAAGTAAGTCGGTTTGCTCGTTTATGCTGGCAACGGTATGTGATTGCCAAATTTTTTCGTATAACGTTTGGGCCACTTGCTAATTCCCTAATCTGTTTGAGTTGCAGCATAACGGTGCTGCAACTTTAATATGTTATTAAATGCGTGAAACGATGGCTGCTGCCACATCGCTTGTGCTGTAACCTGCATTTGGATATATATCTGGTGTGCCAACGCCTGCTTCTACGGCTTCTGCTACTGCTTTTTCAATCGTGCGAGCAGCTTCGTCTTGCCCTAGCGAGTAACGTAGCATTAATGCGGCACTTAAAATTTGTGCTATTGGGTTTGCAACGCCTTTACCTGCAATATCTGGTGCTGAACCGCCTGCTGGCTCGTACAATCCAAAACCTGATTGATTCAAACTTGCCGATGGTAATAAGCCCATTGAACCTGTGATCATGGCGCACTCATCTGACAAAATATCGCCAAATAAGTTATCGCAAAGTAATACATCAAATTGGCTAGGCTGCTTAACTAACTGCATAGCGGCGTTATCTACGTAAATGTAATCTAAGCTTACTTCTGGGTAGTCTTTGCTTACTTCGGTTACTACTTCGCGCCATAATACGCTTGATGCTAATACATTGGCTTTATCAACAGAGGTAACATGGTTACTACGTAGTTTTGCAGCTTCAAAAGCAAAGCGTGCAATACGTTCAATTTCTTTTCGTGAATATGTTTGCGTATCAAATGCAAACTCTTCTGCGCCTTCACCACTGCGGCCTTTTTCACCAAAGTAAATGCCGCCAGTTAGTTCGCGCACACATAAAATATCAAAACCTTTTTCACTAATATCAGCGCGAAGTGGCGATGCTGCACTTAATGCAGGTAATAACTGTGCAGGGCGTAAATTACAAAACAAACCAAAGTGCTTACGAAGAGGCAATAACGATGCGCGCTCAGGCTGCTCGTTTGGTGGTAAGTTTTCCCATTTAGGACCACCTACCGAACCAAATAAAATGGCATCGGCACTTTCACAAGCACTTAGTGTTTTTGGTGGTAAGGCTTCACCAAATTCATCAATGGCTGCGCCACCAATAGCATGATGCTGACGGTTTAATGTAAAACCAAACTTATTGCTCACAGCATCAAGTACTTGCTCTGCTGCCGCCATTACTTCTGGGCCAATACCGTCGCCAGCTAATACTGCAACGCTGTAGTTTGTTTTACTCATCCTGCTTTCCTTTGTTGTTTTAAATCAGACACTTTCTGTGCACGATAAATTAAGTTATAAACACGGATCATGGCGCGTACCGACGCTTCAACCACATCCGCTGCAATGCCCGCACCGTGGTAAGGGCGACCATCGTATTTAGCAATAATGTTTACTTGGCCTAATGAACTTGCACCTTGGCCTGTTGCTTCTAAGTTATATTCAATCATTTCAACGCTCATACCGGTTAAGCGCTCAATAGCTGCAAACGAAGCTTCAACTGGGCCATTACCTGTCGCGGCTTCTTGTTTAGCTTCGCCATCAATTCGCATTCCAATCGTAGAGCTTGCTACCGATTGTGAGTTAGAGGCTGAGTTAACAAATTCTAATTGGTATTTTTCATCTTTGTCGTTAATTTGATTAAAGTAAATCATCGCCTCAAGGTCGTAATCGTATACAGTGCCTTTTTGGTCAGCCAATTCAATGAAGCTTTTGTATAAGCCATCCATATCGTAATCAGATTTTTGATAGCCTAACTCTTCTAAGCGATGCTCAATAACATGACGACCCGAACGCGAAGTCATATTTAATTGGTTGCTTGGCACACCAACGCTTTCTGGCGACATAATCTCATAAGTATTTTGCGCTTTTAATACACCGTCTTGGTGAATGCCAGAACTATGTGCAAAGGCGTTTTCGCCAACAATCGCTTTATTTGGTTGTACTGGCATATTACAAATTTTAGCCACTTGGCGAGAAGCGCGGTAAATTTCTTCACTTTTAATATCGGTGTATACTTTTAAGTGGTCGTGGCGCATTTTCATGATCATCGCCACTTCTTCAAGCGAGCAGTTACCAGCACGCTCACCAATGCCATTAATAGTACACTCAATTTGGCGCGCACCGGCTTGCACTGCGGCTACCGAGTTTGCTACTGCTAAACCTAAATCGTTATGGCAATGCACACTTAAGCGCGCTTTATCAATATTTGGCACGTTATTCATTAAATGGCGGATCATCGCGGCGTATTCGTCTGGCGTTACAAAACCAACGGTATCTGGCAAGTTAATAGTTGAAGCCCCGGCATTAATTGCCTGCTCAACAATTTTACATAAATCCCAATGCGGCGTACGACCAGCATCTTCACACGAAAACTCAACATCATCAGTATAGTTACGTGCCAATTTAATTGATTTAACAGCCATTGCCGTTGCATCGTCTAAGCTCATGCGTAATTTATGTTCAAGGTGCAAAGGGCTTGTAGCAATAAAAGTATGAATACGGCTTTGCTGTGCTGTGCGAAGTGCTTCGCCGCAGGCTTCAATGTCTTTAGCAACTGAGCGTGCTAAACCACAAATAATTGGACCTTTTACTTCGGTTGCAATACGTTGCACCGAGCGAAAATCAGCAGGGCTTGAAACCGGAAAGCCAACTTCCATCACATCCACATTCAAGCGGCTAATTGTATGTGCTAATTGAATTTTATCATCTTCAGTAAGGCTTGCTTTAAGTGCCTGTTCGCCATCACGTAAGGTGGTATCAAAAATCCATACTTTATCTTGCTCTTGCATAACTGCCCCTCATTCCTATGTTACCCAAATTTCAATTAATCCCAGCCGCGAGATAAAAAAAACCCCGCAATTGCGGGGTTTTTTAGTGTTCAACTCGATGCAAACACACTAATCCCCGCTTACTTGCCATAGCAGTAAGAGGTTAAGTTTTAGTGTAATTAAACGAATAATATGCATCTTGTTTTCTTATGTGTGTGTTCAGTGAAGCCTATTTTTAACATTCATAGCCGCACCAAGCAAGCATAAATATTCTACACAATAGATTTAAAAACGATTCAATTGGGTTTTTTAATTCAACATAGGTCTACATTGGGAATTAAAACAACAAATACGTAACTAGCGACGCTTAAATTAATAAGCACTGCAATATACCGTGCTTATATTAACTTTTTACAATTTTTTTAAGCTATGCTTCTTTATTCGTTTCTCTTACGTAATGCCCGGCTCCACGAGTAATATAACGCAGCTGCCAAATAACACGCTCAATTAATTCGTCGCGTTGCAATCCTTCTATATCGAGCGCTTCTGCACCCGCATTAAATACGAGCGTTACCATAGATTCCGCCTGAATATAGGCATGCATGGCATTACACTTAGTTTCACTTTCTAAATAATGAGCCAGCTCTAAAATAAAATGTTTTACTTCGCGGGCTACAGCGGCTCTAAATGCTTTAGAAGTCCCAGAGCGTTCTCGCAGCAACAACCTAAATTGGTTACTTGAGTTATCAATAAACTCCATAAAAGTAACCACTGAGGTATTTATAACACTGCCGCCATCGTTAGCTATTCGTCTGCGTGCTTGACGCATTAGTTGACGAAGGGTTAAACCGGCTTCGTCTACCATGGTTAAACCTAGCTCATCCATGTCTTTAAAATGACGATAAAAAGAAGTTGGGGCAATACCGGCTTCTCGTGCTACTTCGCGTAAACTTAAATTCGAAAAACTATGATCAGCACTCAGCTGATTAAATGCCGCTTGAATTAACGCCTGTCGTGTTTTTTGTTTCTGTTGCGCTCTAACACCCGACATCAACTGCTCCCTGAATTATTTTATATGAATATTTAGTGATATTAGCTCAATTGTACAGTCTAATACTTGACGACGAGAGTTTGAAATACTATTTTAGCTTACAGTTGTACGCTGAGATTGAGAATTATGAATAAACCACCGATTATTTGGACAAACGTCCTATTTTTTAGCCTAACCTTTTTGGCGGCTGCCACACTTGTACCTTGGTACGCGATTAGCTACGGATTTACCAGCGCGCATTGGATTGCTTTTGTTGGCTGCATGTTTTATGCAGGCTTATCAATTACTGCCGGCTACCATCGATTATGGGCACATAAAACCTATAACGCACACCCTGCTGTTGAATTTATTTTTGCGCTTGGCGGTTCTTTTGCACTACAAAACAGTGCTTTGCATTGGAGTAGCGATCACCGTATACATCACGGTCAAGTTGACGACCCAATAAAAGACCCTTACGCGGCTACCAATGGTTTTTGGTATAGCCATATCGGCTGGATGCTACGTGACTACCAAGGCGATAGCTACAACGACTATAGTAATTGTCGTGATTTACAACGAAATAAAGTCGTTATGTGGCAACATAAGCACTACTTAAAACTAGCTATTGCTATGAACGTAGGTTTGCCTCTTGCACTTGGTTTATTAGTTGGTGATGTGTGGGGTATGTTAATTCTTGCAGGTTTACTACGCTTAGTACTAAGCCAACACTTTACCTTTTTTATAAATTCGGTTGCACATATTTGGGGCTCTCGCCCATACACCGAAAAAAATACGGCACGTGATAACGGCTTTTTAGCGTTATTTACATACGGTGAGGGGTATCACAACTTCCACCATATTTTTGCAAGCGACTACCGTAACGGTATTAAATGGTTTCATTACGATCCAACAAAATGGATGATTCGCTCTTTAGCAGCTGTTGGTTTAGCTAATAAATTGAAGCGTACACCTGTTGAACGTATCGAAAAAGCAAAGGCCGAAACGCTAATGAGCAAAACGCAAACGCGTCTTGCAAAATTGCCTTTAGCACAAGATAAGATTACATTATTACAACAAGAGTACGATTTACTGCTGAAAAAACTGCAAAATTATTGTTCACTACAAAAACAAGTGTTAGAAGTTAAAAAAAATAACATGGCAAAGCAGTGTGAACGCTCAGCATTAATGGCACAATACCATGAGTTGGAAGCCGCCTGGGAAAATCAAAAACAGGCATGGCTAGCACTTAATGCGAGGTTATTAAAAGCCTCTTTTAATTAATTTAGGAGTGGCTGTGGCCAAACAACCAGAACAAAAAAAAGTACCCGTGACATACCAATATGATGCAATAATTATTGGCACGGGTCCTGGCGGTGAAGGCACCGCCATGAACCTTTCAAAAAACGACAAAAAAGTAGCGGTTATTGAACGCCAAGAAGCTGTTGGTGGCGGTTGTGTACATTGGGGAACAATTCCTTCAAAAGCGCTTCGCCATTCTGTTAGCCGCTATATTGAATACAAAGCAAACCCGTTATTTAATATTGGTGAGCGCCCTAGCCGCTTAACTTTTCCTGATATTTTACGTCACGCCAGTTCGGTTATTTCTAAGCAATCTAATTTACGTAGTAGCTTTTACGACCGTAACCGCATTCATATGTTTCAAGGTGATGCGAGCTTTGTAGATAAGCACACGATTGAAGTAAAAAGAAATGACGGCTCAACCGAGCGACTAACGGCTAAAACGATTGTTATAGCAACGGGTTCACGCCCTTATCGCCCACCAGAAGTCGATTTTACGCATTCTCGTATTTACGAAAGTGATACAATACTTGGCCTTAAACACGACCCTCACCGCGTACTTATATACGGCGCTGGTGTAATTGGTTGTGAGTATGCTTCTATATTTAAAGGTTTAGGCGCTAAAGTTGATTTGGTTAATACACGCGACCGACTACTTGCTTTTATGGATGCTGAAATATCTGACGCGCTTAGCTATCACTTTTGGAACAGCGGTATTGTTATTCGTCATAACGAAGAGTTTGACCGAATAGAGACCCGTGACGACTGCGTTATTATGCATTTAAAATCAGGCAAACGCGTAAAAGCTGACTGTATTTTATTTGCTAATGGCCGTACTGGTAATACAGATACATTAAACCTTGAAGCCATTGGTTTAAAAGCCGATAGCCGTGGCCAATTAAAAGTTAACGAAACATATCAAACAGAAGTTGATAACGTTTACGCTGTAGGTGATGTAATTGGCTACCCAAGCCTTGCTAGTGCTGCGTTTGACCAAGGTCGTATAGCTGCTGATGCAATTGCATGTGGTAACTGTGACGACCGCCTGATTGTTGATATTCCGGCCGGTATTTATACCATTCCAGAAATGAGCTCAGTAGGTAAAACAGAGCAAGAACTTACAGCCGCTAAAGTACCGTATGAAGTTGGCCGTGCTCAGTTTAAGCATTTGGCTCGCGCGCAAATTGCTGGTACTGAAGTAGGTAGTTTAAAAATATTATTCCACACTGAAACCAAAGAAGTACTTGGCGTACATTGTTTTGGCGAGCGTGCATCTGAAATTGTTCACATTGGCCAAGCCATTATGGAACAAAAAAATGGTGGCAATAATATCGACTACTTTGTAAATACCACATTTAACTACCCTACCATGGCTGAAGCCTACCGTGTTGCGGCATTAAATGGTTTAAATCGCTTATTTAAGTAGGTTATTAAATAAGGTTTTTTTAAAGCCCTTTATAAATAGATAACAAAAAGCCCGCTAATTAGCGGGCTTTTTACTTTTAAACAGTTTTAAACCATTATTACTTATGGTACTTAGCACTTAGCTCATGTACCGCATTAATAAATACACCGGCATTTTCAGGGTCTACATCTGGTGTAATACCGTGGCCTAAGTTAAACACGTGGCCATTGCCCGTACCAAAATCTTCTAAAATAGTGCCTACTTCTTGACGAATACGCTCTGGTGTACCGTGTAACATAGATGGGTCCATATTACCTTGTAGAGCAACTTTATCACCCACACGGCGCTTAGCGTCGCTAATATTAATAGTCCAATCAAGGCCTATTGCATCACAACCTGTTGCTGCAATAGCTTCAATCCATTGACCACCATTTTTAGTGAACAAAGTAACCGGTACTTTACGACCATCGTATTCACGAATTAAGCCATCAACAATTTTATGCATGTATTGCAGTGAAAATTCGTTGTAATCGCGCGGGCTTAATACACCACCCCATGAGTCAAATACCATTAACGATTGCGCGCCAGCTTTAATTTGAGCATTTAAGTAATCGATTACTGAATCAGCTAACTTATCTAGTAATAAATGAAGTGTTTGCGGCTCTGCAAACGCCATTTTTTTGATTTTACCAAATACTTTGCTGCTACCGCCTTCAACCATATAAGTTGCTAGTGTCCAAGGTGAACCAGAAAAACCAATAAGTGGTACTTCACCTTTAAGTTCACGACGAATAGTGCTTACTGCATTCATTACGTAGCCAAGCTCGTCTGTAGGGTCTAACTTTGGAATTTTTTTAACATCAGCAAGTGATGAAATAGGGCGTTCAAACTTAGGGCCTTCGCCAGTTTCAAAGTACAAGCCTAAACCCATCGCATCTGGAATTGTTAAAATATCACTAAATAATATAGCGGCATCTAACGGGTAGCGACGTAATGGTTGCAGTGTTACTTCACATGCAAGCTCTGCATTGCGGCACAGGCTCATAAAATCGCCCGCTTGTGCACGTGTTGCACGGTACTCTGGTAAATAGCGTCCTGCTTGGCGCATCATCCATACCGGAGTTACATCAACAGGTTGTTTTGCAAGTGCACGTAAATAACGGTCGTTTTTTAATTCGCTCATGGCGTAAATGATCCTAAGACTTGTATAAATTGTGCAAGATTGTACCACCATATTCCCCGACCCTCTATTGCTTAGGGACGAAAACAGCTTTACCTAGAGGCAGATCAATATAATGGAGTGTTTTAATCCATTTTGACTATAAAATAAGCAAAAAAGAATAACATTTAAAACTTTTTGTTAATATGTTTGCAACATACTAAAAACCTTGTTATTGTTTGTCCCGCGTTAACAAAAACAACAATAAAAATCTTAAAACAATAAAAATAAAAGTTTTAAAATAATAACAATAAAAATCATCTCATAAAAATAAGAAAGCTTGTTATAACAAGTCACTGAAAGAAATTAGACCACCGTAACTGGTGGTTTTTTCTTGCCTGCAATAAAACTCCCCCATCTTAATTAATATAAAAAGATACAACTCACAACTGGGTTACTTTACTTGTTGATATACGCTCAAATTAAATATATCTTGATGTACAGTGAGTTATTATATTTTTAATTAAAAACCAACCCAGCCTAGGAGAATAATTATGCTGACGCGTGTAGAAAAAGCTCAACAGAAATGGGGTGGTAGCCACACAGTAATTGATAAATGGCTAAACGAACGCCAAGACCTTATTGTACTTTATTGCAAAATTGCAGGCTTTACGCCGTACGAAAAGCAAGATCAGGCATTACCAGAGCCAAAGCTAATTGAATCATTTTGCCAACTTTTAATGGATTACCTATCTGCAGGCCATTTTGAAGTGTATGACGATATAGCAAAAGCATGTGAAAAAAAGGGCTTACAAAGCCAAGAGTTAGCAAACTCTATTTACCCGCGTATTTCTAGTACAACCGACATAGCGCTTGATTTTAATGATAAATACGCTGAAGTAGACAAAGAAGACTTGTTAAAGGGCTTTGATGATGACTTATCTGTTATTGGCGAGGCATTAGAAGCACGCTTTGCACTTGAAGATGAGCTTATTGATAACTTGTTTTCTAATCACGCAAACTAATATGTTATTTACGCACATTAAAAAAGGGACCTAAGGTCCCTTTTTGCATTTACACAATAAGCTTATTATTGTGCTGGTGCTTCTTCATTTTGAATTTCAAGTAATTCAACTTCAAATACAAGTGTTGAATTAGCTGGAATCTTACCTAAGTCACGGTCGCCGTAAGCAAGTTCTGAAGGAATAGTGAACTTGTACTTAGAACCCACTGACATAAGTTGTAAACCTTCAGTCCAACCCGCAATTACGCGGTTAAGAGGGAAAGTTGTCGGTTCGTTACGTGCATATGAGCTATCAAACTCAGTACCGTCTAATAAAGTACCTTTGTAGTGTACTTTAACTACATCAGTTGCTACTGGCTTTTCGCCATCGCCTTCGCTAAGTACTTCGTACTGTAGGCCAGACTCAGTTACTGTAACGCCTTCTTTTTTAGCGTTGTCAGCTAGGTATTTAACACCCGCTTCTTTGCTTTTTTCAGACTCTACTTTTGCTTTTTCTTCTTGCTTAGTACGTACTGATGTATCTAATTCAGTTAATACTTCACGAATTTTTTCTTCGTCAAGCTTTGCATTGCCAGCAAGTGCATCTTCAAAACCACGGATTAAAAGTGCTTGGTCTAGTTCAATACCAATTTCTGTTTTGTCTGCTAGGTCTTTATTTAAAAAGTTACCTACAGATGCACCAATACCGTATGCTTGTTGCTGTTCAACAGTGTCTAATTTAACTTCAGCTTGTTCTTTTTTTGCTTCTTGATTACAAGCTGTAAGCGCTAAAACTGACGCTGCAATCAATGACAATCTAATCGTCTTTTTCATTTTAAATCTCCGACACACTTTGCAGTTGTCATTTTAATGTATTATTACTAGTTAAAGATTAACGGCCCACATGATAGGCTGCTTGTTTAATGACTAAATTCCACATTGTTAGCTAAACTAAAAACATATCCAGTGATTAGACAAACAACCTAGGCATTTAACGCGTCCTAGTCTAACCTCTCAGTCACTAAGAGTTAAGGGGAAATACCTGTAATATGTCGATATTTCGTACTTTTTTAATCGTATTTAGCTGTTTTTTAGCCATCGCCTGTACCGATAAAAAACAACACGCTGTAGCAAGTTACGAACATGCTGCACAAGGTGCGTTTTCATCAACACTGTCAAACGATGGTAAATACAGTTTGATCTCCTCTATCAACCATGGGGTCGCCCTGTGGGATAATCAACAGCAGGTACTAAAATACCAATGGTTTCAGCAGCAAGATCAAGACAGTTTGGTATACGCCGTTGCTATTGCTTTTGATAACAGCGTGGCTGTTACCGCCGAAAAAACCACGTTTGCTGTGTGGGATATAGCCACAGGCAAAAATAGAGGTTATTACAAAATACAAAAAGCCAGCATTCGCGATATTGCCATTAGCAATCAAGGCCGTAGTGTTTTATACGGCCGTAGCGACGGCGTTGTCGTATTTGTAAACCTAGAAACCGGACGTCGTATTGAGTTTTTAGGTCATCAAGATAAAGTTAACACTGTTGACCTATCACCTAACGGACGCTTTGCTTTGAGTGGCTCTAACGATTATGTTGCTTACTTTTGGGATACACGTACAGGGCAAGTAATTCATCGTTTTAATCACCCAACGCGTGTTACCAAAGTAACGCTCGATCCACAAGGTCGCTATGCGTTTACGGCCGACAGTATGGCACAAGCAAATGTATGGAAGCTGACTACAGGTGATCTTGTGAGTAAACTGAAGTATATTGCGCGTCAGAAAATTTTTACTGCTGTGCGTTTTAACGAACAAGGCACTTTGCTTGCAACCGGCTCGCCAAATAAGCGCGTAGATTTATGGCAAATACCAAGCGGTGAAAAAATTCAAACTTGGCAGGTTACCCCGCGCGAAGGCAGTAAGCCTAAATCGGCGGTGGTGCTAGATGTGACATTTACAGATAACGGTAAGTCGTTGTTAACCGAAAGCTCCAGCGGTATCGCAGAGCGATTTATTATACGAGAGAATAATGAACACAATTGAACATCGCTTAATGGAACTTGAAGCCAAAGTGGCTTTTCAAGACGAAACAATTGAAGTCTTAAATGATGAAATAAAAGTGCACCAGCAACTGTTAGCAAAAATGAAACGCCAAACTGAGCTGCTAGCAGAAAAAATTAAAGAGTCGCAGTCATCATCGTCTATGATGTCTGAAGCACCTGAGCCGCCTCCACCGCATTACTAAAACCGGTAAAAATTAGGCAATAAAAAACCGGGTTAGTCGCCCGGTTTAAATACACCAATTACTTGTTCAAATTGGCGAGTAGACGCCTGAACAGCGTTATCTGGTTGCGCCATTTTATGACCACACTCAACACACTCTACTTTTTCAACATCATGTTCTCTGTATAGCATCATAGTATCCATGGCTTTGCAGTCAGGGCACGATGCACCAGCAATAAAACGCTTCTTTTGTCTCACAACATTTTTCCTGTGGTTTGAACTACTGCTATTTTATCGTATAACTTCACTTGTTGATACGCTTGATAAGAGCATTAAGTTCTATGTTATGATAGCGCCAACTTAACAAGGGCACAGCAAAGTAACGCATTCATGATCCAAATTTCAGAAATAGAACTACTTCGTGGCGGTAAAGCCTTATTAAAAAATGCATCTGCTACGTTATTCCCAGAACATAAAGTAGGCCTTGTTGGCGCTAATGGCTGTGGAAAATCAACGTTATTTGGTTTACTAAAATCTGAATTGCAACTCGATGCTGGTAATTGCAGTATTCCCAAAGATTGGTCTATTGCCTCAGTAAAACAAGAAACCCCCGCCCTTGAAATAAGCGCAATTGATTATGTACTTCAAGGCCACCCAGAATACTACGCAATGCGTATAGCACTGCGTGAGGCCGAGCAAAACAACGATGGCGACACACAAGCCAAAGTACATATTCAGCTTGAAAACATTAAAGGCTACAGCATTGAATCAACCGCCGGTGAGCTATTACACGGCTTAGGCTTTGCCAATAACCTTATAGAAAACCCTGTAAGCTCTTTTTCGGGTGGTTGGCGCATGCGTTTAAACCTTGCCCAAGCATTGATACGCGACGCCGATTTACTATTACTCGATGAGCCAACAAACCACCTTGATTTAGATGCCGTTTATTGGCTTGAACGCTTTTTACGTGCTTACACTGGCACCCTTGTACTTATATCGCATGACCGTGAGTTTTTAGATGCGGTGGTTGATCAAATTTGGCATGTAGATAAGCAACTTATCAACGTGTACAAAGGTAACTACTCGCAGTTTGAACGCCAAAAAGCAGAGCGCTTGCTACAACAACAAGCAATGTTTGATAAACAGCAAGATCAAATTGCTCACCTTGAGCAGTTTATAACGCGCTTTAAAGCAAAAGCCAGTAAAGCTAAACAAGCACAAAGCCGTGTAAAAGCGCTTGAACGCATGGAAAAACTAGCGCCGGCACATGCCGACTCGCCGTTTAACTTTGAGTTTGCAGAGCCAAAAGCATTACCAAATCCACTAATGACAATAGATAAAGCCAAAGCGGGTTATGGTGACGTCACTATTTTAAATAATATAGAGCTAAACCTTGTACCAGGTAGCCGAATTGCTTTACTTGGTAGAAATGGTGCGGGTAAATCAACGTTAATTAAACTCCTTTCTGGTGATTTAGAGCCACAAGCTGGCGAAGTTATTCAGCATCACGGTTTAAATATTGGTTACTTTGCGCAGCATCAGCTTGAATCCCTTGATTTAAAAGCCAGTGCAATAATGCATTTACAACGCCTCGACCCAAAAGCTACTGAGCAATCACTACGTGACTTTTTAGGTGGTTTTGCCTTTATTGGCGATAAAGCCCTTGAGCCTGTAGCCCCATTTTCAGGCGGCGAAAAAGCACGTTTAGTACTTGCTATGTTGGTATATCAAAAACCAAACTTATTACTACTCGATGAGCCAACTAACCACCTTGATTTAGAAATGCGCCATGCACTGGTTATGGCACTGCAAGGCTTTGAAGGCGCGATGGTAACGGTATCTCATGATCGTCACATGCTAAAAAACACCGCCGACGAATACTACTTAGTCGATAACGGTGAAGTAACTCAATTTGGCTACGACTTAGACGAATACTATCAATGGCTACTCAACGCCAACAAAGAAGCGGCAAAAGCCACTCAAGCTGATGATGAACCAAAAGCAAACTCACAAGTAAATCGTAAAGAGCAAAAGCGCCTCGAAGCCGAGTTTAGAAAAGCTGTTCAACCACTTAAGAAGCAAATTGAAAAGCTTGAAAAACAACTTGATAAACACTCAGCAGAACTTAGCGAAGTGGAAGTTGCACTTGGCGATAACGAGCTTTATAACGATGACAACAAAGCAACGTTAAAAGAGCTAATAGCAAAACAAGCGACATTAACACCCAAAGTAAACGACATCGAAGAAGAGCTACTCATGGCCCTTGAAGAGATGGAAGAAAAAGAACAGGCCTTTGCCGATGAACTTGCTTAACAGCAACGATTTTTGGCAATTTGCATGTCAGCTTTATAGCGAAGGTGGCATGCAAGCACGCCTGTTGGATTATCAAAACCAGCAAGGTAAAAACGTTAACCTGTGCTTGCTGCTTTATTACCTAGATTCTCTCAATCTAGTAATTAGCCAAGCCCAGCTAAACAAGCTTGAACAATCAATTAGTGAGTTTGACCAACAGCTATTAAAGCCCCTACGCGCCACCCGCGGCTATTTAAAAACCAATCAAACCGAAATTGCAGATTATGCTGCAATTCGTAAAGAACTGCTCAGTGCCGAGCTTAAGCTAGAAAAACAACAACAACAGATGTTAATAACCACAATTAATAGCTTTGCCCTAACACCTTGCAGCACGCCAAATAACACATCGTTATATTTGTAAAAGCTCTCATGTAGGTCGTGCTTTAGCGCGTTAATTTTTATAACGAGATAATTCATGGCTAAAAAGCCATTTCCTACGGGTAACCAAATCTTGTAGGAGCCAGTTTTAGCTGCGAATAAATTTTAAATTAAATAATTCATACGTTTTCACGGAAATATTTAAATGATATATTTACAATAAAAGAAATAATTAATAAAACGATTCCACTTACTATGGTAGATACAATAAAAAATGGATCAACATAACCTAAATATATATACCCTAGAAACTGAAAGGTAACACAACCTAATAATACTGGAAGAAGTAACGCTCCTACTTTTTTCTTGATAAAAAAATTAGTAGCAATTGAGGTTGTCAATCCTATAAGAATTAATACAATAATTCCTAAAACACCATCATTCATGATTTAACTCCCTATATTCAGGTTATTATTTTACCTATTTATTCAAGTACGAATTTATGGAGTGTAGCTCCATGTACAATTCAGCTCCAAGTAGTAATATCCTCCAGCTCCGTTGGGGAACTGCCATAACTCGCAACTAGAATGCAAACTTCCTGATTCACCATGCAAAATAGGGTCATAGTTTCCTTCTTCAGCAATACGAAGCAAAACGCCTTCAGGAGGGCTTGCGTCATGACCACATATATCGCTTGTAGTGTTTTGAGTTGAACTACAATAAGCAGTATCTCCAAACTTAACAACTCCTAGATAGTATAATTCAGCTCTTTCTTGCAAAAGGGCTCGAATTATGACAGAACCAAAAAGTGTCTTAATTTCAATTTTATCTGCTAAGTTATCTATGTCCCTATACATGTTCTGAATAAATTGTATATCGCAAGCATATTTACTTGAGCTTCCTGAGTAGCATAGGTCATGTTGATTACAAGAGTTTTCAAATGGATAATCTGGAACTAGGTAAGTATTCCAACCAGTCCCACAACCATTAGCACTGACAGAATTGGCGATCACATTTGTACTTAAAGCATTAAGATTTCCAGACGAAACAGAGCTAAAATTTTCCACTCCACTTATAAAGCTTTCAGTTTCATTAAAAGCATTTTTTAGAGCATTATAAGTTGAAATATCTTCTAATGTACCATTAGGCAATGCTCTTCTTGTCGCCAAAAGCTCATATACTTCATCCCTAACCACGTAGCGTTCAGCTTTAGATGTTTTTAAGTTGACAATTATATAATCCCCCTCACCACTGTATAAAGCTAAAGACTCGAACTGAGATGAAGAGCTACAAGAATCACAAGTTAATACAGAATACTCGGAAGCAGCATCACTATTCAGTGGAACCAAAGCAAAGCAAAGCAGGAAGAATTATTTTATAAATGTTACGCAACATAAAGTCCCTTTCGATTCATTATTAATGTTTATATTGATATCAATTTTTTAACATAAAAAATAAAGAAGCTAAAGTCAACTATTGAACATAAAGAAAACTTACCCAAAATATGGAAGCCTGACACCAAATAAACAGTGGACTAATATATTTTAACAACTTTACCCTTATTATATTTCCCATCACTAACTTCACTTAACTTTGTTGATCCAAATCAACTTCTCAATCACGCTTTTTATAATCAACAAAGTAGCTTGATCTGGATCATATCAGCCTCTGCCAACTCGCACTATGATGAACCCATAGACATTAGGAGGCATTTATGGACGTATTCTTCAGAGACTTTTTTAGTGACCCAGTACTATTTTTATCATTTGGTTTTCTGGGAGTCGTGATCAGTTTATGCCTTTTCTTTGTGTACTTTTTTATCAAGAAAGTGCATGACGACCAAACACCCAATTAGAATTAAGCACGACGCGCAAAGCCCCTTATCAACTTGTTTGATTAGGGGCTTTTTATTGCCAAAAATTTGTTACACTAATACTTCAATTAGCTGGGTAGTTATAAATAATGCTTACAAATTTCAAGCCTGCGTGGTGGATGAGTAACCGTCACGTACAAACAATTATGCCGCGTTTCTTTCGTCCTTTTCATAATACGCGTTATCAATTAGAGCTGCTTGATACCCCTGACGGTGATTTTTTAGAGCTTGCCTGGTCACTACCAAAAAATGACGATGCCCCGCTGGCTATTGTATTACATGGCCTTGAAGGCAATATTAATAGCTTTTATGCCAAGGGTATGATGAAAGCATTAAAAAAGCAGGGCTTTAACGTTGTATTAATGCACTTTCGTAATTGTTCAACTGAAGTTAACCGCTTACCCCGTGCTTATCACAGTGGTGAAACTGGCGATCTAGATTTTTTTATCAAACAACTCAAGCTGCAATTTCCAAACCGGGCTTTACTGGCGGTTGGTTTTTCACTCGGTGGTAATGTGCTCGCTAAATATCTAGGAGAGCAAGGCGAGCAATGTTTACTTGATGGCGCTGCGGTTGTGTCTGCACCTTATGATTTGTCAGCATCATGCCAAGTAATACGTAAAAGCTTAGCAAAAATTTATCAGAAGTATTTGCTCGATCGGATGAAGAAGTCCATGCACCGTAAACTGCCGCAAATCAAGCAACAAATTAATTTAACGCCAGAGCAATTACTGGCCATTGATGATTTATGGCTGTTTGATGAGCAACTCACCGCACCGTTGCATGGTTTTAACGGCGCTGAAGATTATTACCAACAAGCCAGTGCCAAGGCCTATTTAAAACACATCACCACACCGACTTTAATTATTCACGCCAAAGATGACCCTATGCTATCGATTAAAGCAGTACCTATTAGGCAAGATGTGAGTGAGCATGTTACGCTGCGTATCTCAGAAAAAGGCGGCCATGTTGGTTTTATTACGGGTAATAACCCATTAAAACCGGTTTACTGGTTAGAGCAAATCGTGCCTGAGTACTTCAATCAGGTAGTTAAAAAAGAGCCACTATGATCATTCCACTCCAACAACTCGATAAAGACACACTCTACAATTTAATTGAAAGCTATGTTTTGCGTGAAGGCACCGATTACGGTGAAGTAGAAGCAAGCATTGAATCTAAAGTTAACCAAGTTAAGCTACAGCTTAAAAATGGCGAAGCCATGGTATTTTTCTCAGAATTACATGAGTCAGTAACTATTATTTCGAAGGGCGAATTTAAAGCGCTGCAAAGTGAAGAGCATCAAGCACAGTCGTTTGATTAAGGCGTAGTACTTGTAACTTTTGAGTTGAACGTACACAATGGCTTTTTACCCAAAGAGCCAAAACATGATAAAACTCAGCACTCTAGTGGTAGCCATATCACTAGCATTAACTAGCCAAGCCCAAGCAGAACAAACAATAACAGCATCTGAAAAGGCAATTAAGCTCGCTAAAGACACTATTTTAATTGATACCCATATCGACGTACCTTACCGAATTCATAAAAACTGGGTTGATGTAACTAAAGCGACAACTGATGGCGACTTTGACTACCCTCGCGCTGTAAAAGGCGGTTTAAACGCACCGTTTATGTCGATTTATATTCCTGCGCATTTGGAGTTTGAAGGTAAAGGTAAAAGCTATCAGCTAGCCAATCAAATGATTGATAGTATGGAAGCCGTAGCCCAGCGCGCGCCCGATAAGTTTGCTATTGCTAGCTCAAGCAGTGATATAGAGGAGCAATTTAAACAAGGTAAGCTCTCTATCGCAATGGGTATGGAAAATGGCTCTCCAATCGAAGGGGATATGAAGAATCTTCAGCATTTTTACGAGCGTGGCATTCGCTACATCACGCTAGCGCACTCGCAAAGCAACCATATTTCGGACTCGTCTTACGATATACGCCGTAAATGGAAAGGCTTAAGCCCATTTGGTAAAAAGCTTGTCACTGAAATGAATAATATTGGTATGTTAATCGATGTATCACACATCTCTGATGATGCGTTTTATCAGGTTATGGATCTATCTAAAACGCCGGTAATTGCCTCACATTCATCACTTCGTAAATACACACCAGGCTTTGAGCGTAATATGAATGACGATATGCTATTGGCACTTAAAGAAAATGGCGGCGTTATTCAAATCAACTTTGGCTCAAGCTTTGTTACTGCTAAAGCAGGCAGTTGGGGCAAGCAATTAAAAAGCACAAAAGAGTCTGCTAAAAAAGAAGGCACTAAGTTAAGCAACGATTTTGATGCTGCGTACCGTGCTAAAAATCCATACCCATTTGCAAGCCTTGAACAGGTGCTTGATCATATTGATCACGTAGTTGAGCTAATTGGTATTGATTATGTAGGTATTGGCTCTGATTATGATGGAGTTGGTGATTCATTACCTATCGGCTTAAAAGATGTATCTAGCTACCCTAATCTTGTTCAAGGTTTAATGGACAGAGATTACAGCGACAAAGATATTAAAAAGATTTTAAGCGGTAATTTATTAAGAGTTTTAAAACAAGCTGAAGAATATGCTAAAAAGCATTAAAGCTTTTATCATATATTAGTAATTGGCTAAAATACCAAAAGCTAACTCAATATAAGCGCGGCCTAGCCGTGCTTTTTTATATTTAAGAGCTCAGTTATTTTCAGCAGCCTTTTCCCTCGGGTTTCGTAAAACTCAACCCAAGCTACGACAAGAAAGTTATAACTCAAAGCTAATCACTTTTCTATAGGCATTAAAAAAGGCCACCTAAGTGACCTTTTTCTAACAATTAACTTTAACGTTAATTATTACGCTTTGAACGTTGCTACAAAGCACCTACGCCTAAGGTAAGAGCGCCACCTTCATATGACACTTTTCTTCAGGCATTAAAAAAGGCCACCTAAGTGACCTTTTTCTAACAATTAACTTTAACGTTAATTATTACGCTACGATAGTTGCTACAACACCAGCACCTACAGTACGACCACCTTCACGGATAGCAAAACGAAGACCTTCATCCATCGCGATTGGTGCGATTAGAGTTACTGTCATCTTGATGTTATCACCAGGCATTACCATTTCTACGCCTTCTGGTAACTGTACGTCACCCGTTACGTCAGTTGTACGGAAGTAGAACTGTGGACGGTAACCTTTGAAGAATGGAGTATGACGACCACCTTCATCTTTCGAAAGTACGTATACTTCTGAAGTGAATGTAGTATGTGGATTGATTGAACCAGGCTTAGCTAGTACTTGACCACGTTCAACGTCTTCACGTTTAGTACCACGTAGAAGTGCGCCGATGTTTTCGCCAGCACGACCTTCGTCTAGAAGCTTACGGAACATTTCAACACCAGTACAAGTAGAACGAGTTGTATCATTGATACCAACAATTTCTACTTCGTCATTGATGCGGATGATACCAGCTTCAACACGACCAGTTACAACTGTACCACGACCCTGGATTGAGAAAACGTCTTCGATAGGCATGATGAATGGCTTATCGATGTCACGCTCTGGCTCTGGGATGTAAGAATCAAGTGCATTTGCAAGCTCAACAATCTTATCTTCCCACTCTTTCTCGCCTTCTAACGCTTTAAGCGCAGAACCCGCGATTAGAGGTAAGTCATCACCTGGGAAATCGTATTCTGAAAGAAGTTCACGAACTTCCATTTCTACTAGTTCAAGTAGCTCTTCGTCATCAACCATGTCACATTTGTTCATGAACACGATGATGTAAGGAACGCCAACTTGACGAGAAAGAAGGATGTGCTCACGCGTTTGTGGCATAGGGCCATCTGTCGCAGCAACTACTAAGATCGCGCCGTCCATTTGAGCAGCACCAGTGATCATGTTTTTAACATAATCGGCGTGACCAGGACAATCTACGTGTGCGTAGTGACGTGTAGGTGTATCGTATTCAACGTGAGACGTTGAAATAGTGATACCACGTTCGCGCTCTTCTGGAGCGTTATCGATTGATGCGAAATCTTTAGCAACACCGCCGTATACTTTTGCAAGTACGTTAGTGATTGCTGCAGTTAGTGTAGTTTTACCGTGGTCAACGTGGCCGATTGTACCAACGTTTACGTGCGGTTTTACGCGTTCAAACTTTTCTTTTGCCATGACGGAACCTATCAGTTTTGTGTATCTAAATTACATATGAAAATAATCCACCAGAGGTAGATTAAGTTAATTTTTTCAAATAGTATTTTCTGACAGATAAAGGAAGTAATCAAGGAGATTCTTAGGACTGGTGCTGATAGGCAGAGTCGAACTGCCGACCTCACCCTTACCAAGGGTGCGCTCTACCAACTGAGCTATATCAGCAACACAAGAACTGGAGCGGGCAGCGGGAATCGAACCCGCATCATCAGCTTGGAAGGCTGAGGTAATAGCCATTATACGATGCCCGCATAAAAATCTGTTCTTAAACTACCTCTAACCGTCAAGAATAAAGTGGTGGAGGGAGCTGGATTCGAACCAGCGAAGGCTGAGCCGTCAGATTTACAGTCTGATCCCTTTGGCCGCTCGGGAACCCCTCCACGATAATTCTCTACTAATTCACTTCCGGTAAAAGGAAAGTGGTGCCGACTAACCGAGTCGAACGGTTGACCTACTGATTACAAGTCAGTTGCTCTACCAGCTGAGCTAAGTCGGCACTGCTTTAGTACGGGGCGAGATATTAGAGTAAGGTTTATTGGGATGCAACAATAAAATTAAAAAAAGTGTAAATTTTTAGTTTAAATGCTCAATATTCACGCGAAAACACGTTTTTTGCACTTTTTTATACTGTTTCGGTTAATTCATACCAATAATTTAAGCCCTTCATTACTAACAATGAATCAAAAATACTTCCTGCAAATTGCTGTTGCAATAGCGAGCCATAGCCGCCAGCAAAAATAATTTGTGGTGCTTGTTCTGTTTTTTGAGCCGTTAAATTCAGCTTAGCTTGCTCAATTGCACCGATGGTTGCCACTAAAGCACCATTTTTTAAACCATTTGGCGTGTTTTTACCCAATTCATTAGTAAATGGTGTTTTACCGTCATCAAAAACACGTTGGGTGTTTTGTGTAAGCGATGAGGTCATTAAATCAAGCCCAGGTAAAATCCAGCCACCCAAATGTAGGCCTTCACTATCAAGCACGTCAATTGTGGTGGCAGTACCTGCATCAATAACAATACATGCTTTATGTGGGTATAATGTAAAGCCTGCAATAAGCGCAAGCCACCTATCGATACCTAAGTTACCTACGTGCTCGTAAGCGCATACAAGATCTCCAAGCGTTTTGGTTACTTTGGCTTCAAAGCAAGTAATATTATTGCTAGCCGCTTGCATTAGAATATCGTTTAATAAATCACTGCGCCCTACGCACGCATAAATCACTTCGGTTATTTGCAACCAAGGTAGGTTATTTATATCTGCTGGTTGTGCTTGCTCGTTACCCCACAGCACAGCTTTTAGTGATGTATTTCCTACGTCGATCAGTAATCTCATACTTGCGCCTTTCTGAGGGAGACTTCCCCACCGTAATAACTTTTTACTTCACCATCTTGGCGAATTCGTATTCCACCTTGTGGGTCAATACCTTCACATATTCCACGCCAGCTTCGGTGCCCTGTATTAAGCTCAACATAATCACCAGCAAATGCATTGAGTGAATTCCATTGCTCATACATATTTTGCAAACCTGTTTGACTATACTGCACTAAACGCTGCTCTAAATGATGAGTAAGCGATGCCACCAGCTGGTTTTTATCTAGCTGTTGGGTATGTTGATTTAAGTCGGTCCACGCTTGGTCTATATGTTGGCTAAAACTCTCAGGCATCTGTAAATTAATACCTATACCAATCACTAACTGACAAGGTCCTTGCGGTTGCCCATCTAATTCAACCAATACACCTGCAAGTTTTTGTTTATTTATATAAATATCGTTAGGCCATTTAAGCTCTACGTCAATTTGGTATAACGCTTTAATTGCATCATAAACAGCAAGGCCTACCGCAATTGATACACCCATTGCAGCTTGAAGCCCGTCATCTAAACGCCAAAAATAACTGTAATACAAATTAGCGCCAAATGGGGATTGCCAAACACGGCCGCGTCTGCCACGTCCTGCTTGCTGCATTTCAGCAACAATAACAGTGCCAGACTCAAGCGCTGTTTTGGCCTGTATACGGCGCATAAGCTCGCTGTTGGTCGAATCAATAATAGGGTGTACTTCTACATCGGCAGTATTTGCACCTAGCGCTCTGTAGTGCTGATCAATTTGTGTTTTATTTAAAAGGCCCACTTGGTTATTTAAGCAATAGCCTTTGCCAGTCACTTTAAAAATATCCAAGCCCATTTCTTGTAACGTTTTGATATGTTTACTCACCGCAGCTCGGCTAATTCCTAGCTTTTCACCCAAGGCTTGGCCAGATACAAAGCCCCCTTGGTTAAGTGCATTTAAAATAGCGAGTTTGTTTCCATCAGGTGCTTTCATTGCTCAGGCTCCGCGTTAATATGGCATTCGCTGCGCGCATCTATTAAACGTACCTCGTGTTCTAGCATAATGTTGTAACGTGTATAAACCACTTGCTGAATGTGTTTAATCATATTTATTAGGTCACCACCTTCACTATTTCCGTGATTAACAAGTACTAATGCTTGTTGTTGATGCACTTCTATACCGGCCTCGCGGTGCCCTTTTAAACCACTTTGATCGATTAGCCAACCTGCCGCGACCTTGTGATGACTTTGCCCATATTCGTAATGAGGTAAATCTGCAAATTGCTTTAATAGTTCAGCTAACTGCTGGTTGGTTATTATTGGGTTTTTAAAAAAGCTACCCGCATTGGCAAGTGTATATGGGTTAGGTAATTTGCTATTGCGCGTTTTTATAACCTGATCGAATACTGCTTGCGGGGTAATGCTTGAGAGCTGTTGCAGGGGGCCATAACTTAATACTGGTTGCCATTTTTTTGGGAGCGCTAAATGCACTTGCGTGATCACCGCTTTATTTTTGAGAGCATTTTTAAATATTGAGTCTCTGTAAGCAAATTCACATTGCTCGTTATTTAGTGAATGCATAGTTTTAGTGGTTATATCAAAGTACTCTACCAACTCAACAAATTTAGCTATCTCAACGCCATAAGCACCAATATTTTGTACCGGTGATGCGCCAACAGTGCCCGGTATAAGTGCTAGATTTTCAAGCCCGGGTATATTTTTCTCTAATAAATAACTGACTAGTTGATGCCAGTTTTCGCCTGCAGCAATACTTATTAGTGTGTCGCTCTCACGCTCGGTGATTTTAATACCTTTTAAGGCTATTTTTATAACCGTGCCCATGTAGTCATTTAAAAACACGGTATTACTGCCCTTGCCTAGCAAACAAAACGGTGCACTAAAACTTTGCGTTTTAAGTTGCTCAAGCTGAGTAATTTCAACAAAATTTTGGCATTGGCTGTTTAATGCGAATGTATGTAAGGAGTGTAATGAATGCGCCACAAAGCTCTCTAAAAAATACCGGTAACTAATCGCAATAGTTTACCTCATCGTCGCAAATGTGGCACTAGATTGTAAAAATCACTCAACCCACCGTGTCAATCGTGATATAAAACCAGCACTTTTTTATTTGTGTTCAGAGTAATGATGAAAATTAAACCTCTTTTTTTAAGCCTCGCTATGGCGGGTATGTGTTCGCAAGCAATGGCTAATGCGATTGACCAAAACTCGTATGCTAACCTTGATGATGTTGTTACTACTCACTTAAACCTTGATTTAGATGTCGACTTTGCCGACAAGCAGTTAGAAGGTTTTGTTGAGCATACTCTTCAGTGGAACAACAGCAAAAGTAGAACTCTCGTACTTGATACCCGCGACTTAGACATTGATAAAGTAATGTACAAAGACCAAAGTGGTAACTGGAAAAAGGCGACTTTTGATTTAGCTAAGCGAGATGACGTTAAAGGTTCAAAGCTTACTATTGTGTTTAAAAACCAAGCTGAAGTAGTTCGTATTTACTACAACAGTCGTCCAGAAGCATCTGGCCTGCAATGGTTAACACCAGAGCAAACGGCAAGTAAAACGCATCCATTTATGTACAGCCAATCGCAAGCAATTCATGCACGTAGTTGGATCCCAGTGCAAGATACACCCGCAATGCGTGTAACTTACTCTGCACGAATTCATACACCAAAAGATATACGTGCTGTAATGAGTGCCGACAACAAAGATGCGCTTTATAAAGATGGCGACTACATTTTTGATATGCCACAAGCAATTTCACCTTACCTAATTGCTATTGGCGCAGGTAACTTAGAATTTAAAGCAATGTCGCATCAAACAGGCATATTTGCTGAACCGACAATTTTAGATGCCTCAGTTGCTGAATTTGACGACACCCAAGCCATGATCGACAAAACAAACGCGATGTACGGCGAATATGCATGGGGTCGCTACGACTTATTAATGCTACCACCAAGTTTTCCGTTTGGTGGCATGGAAAACCCACGCTTATCATTTATTACTCCAACGGTTGTTGCTGGTGATAAAAGCTTAGTTAACCTTATTGCCCATGAGCTTGCTCATTCTTGGTCAGGTAACTTAGTAACTAACGCAACGTGGGAAGATTTATGGTTAAACGAAGGTTTTACCTCGTACGTTGAAAACCGCATTATGGAAGAAGTATTTGGTCGTGACCGTGCGGTTATGGAACAAGCACTTGATTCAGCGTCTTTACGCGCACAAATTAAAACAATTGATGCACCAGATACACGCCTTAATTTAAAACTTAATGGCCGCGACCCAGACGATGCGTTTAGCTCAGTGCCTTACACTAAAGGTCAGTTATTTTTAATCTATCTAGAAAACAAATATGGCCGCGATAAGTTTGACCCGTTCGTAAAAGCGTACTTTAAAGAGTTTTCATTTAAATCACTTACTACCGCGCAATTTGTTACTTACTTAAAAGCTAACTTAATTGAGAAGTACCCTGGTGTTGTAAGTATGGATAAAGTAAACGAATGGATTTTTGAGCCTGGCTTACCAAGTGATGCGCCAAACCCTACGTCTGATGCATTTGATAAAGTAGATGCTGCAACAGCAGCATGGTTGAAAGGCGACACAACAGCAGCTCAACTACCAACGACTGATTGGTCTGTGCATGAGTGGCTACACTTTTTAAATAACTTACCACGCGATTTAAGCATAGAGAAAATGAGCGAGCTTGATAGTGAATTTAACCTAACGCAATCAACTAACGCTGAACGTGCGTTTGCTTGGTTTATGCTAGCAGTAGGTAATGGTTATCAACCAATTTATCCTGCGCTTAATAAGCACTTATCAGGTATTGGCCGTCGTAAGTTAATTGTGCCGTTATATAAATCACTTATCACTAACGGTAAAAAAGACTGGGCACAAAGCGTGTACTTAAAAGCACGCCCTGGGTATCACCCTCTTGCGCAAGGTACTATTGACGCATTATTTGAATAAATAGCGTTAACTAGAAACTAAAAAGGGCCAAATTTGGCCCTTTTTGTTTTTCTGTTATTTTACTTTGTTACTTTTTCTAAAAAAGCTTTACGCTCTGCAGTTGTGGCTTGTTGCCACCAAAAATCAAGCATTTGCGGCGCACTTGGCATGCCTTTACCTGTAATTGGTGCTATCGGCTTTATTGGCTGACTAGGACGTGAAGGTCCTGCAGGCAATGTATTTTGCATTACCGGTTTATTGCTTGCTAGTTGCGTGTTAGAAATAACACTTAAAGGCTTAGCAACAGCGCTACTTTTTGCTTTTAAACTCACTTGAGGGGCTTCTGCAAACACTTTTGCAGATACTGCATTTTCAGCACGATTAAAAACTAAGGTATAATCTTTACCTGCTTCAACAGTTACACTTACCCAAAATGGTTCCGACTCCACAACTTCATGCGTGTCATAATCATCTTCATATAAATCGGTGTACTTTAGCCTAAGCTGATAAGTTCCGGGGGCAAGCTCTACATCATCAATACGACTAAACAAAGAGCTTTCTAGCATTTTATCGCCCACTTGCAGTGGTACAAATTCTTCTGGAAAGTGAATATTCTCAGCATTAGCCGAAAAACTAAGTAGTAATGCAACTGCACTACTTATTAAAATTGGTTTAAGCATATTAACTCCTTTATTTGATTTCAGTTTGACACTGCTTTGAAAGTTTGTCATTAGTGAGCTTAAAATTCACAACACTTAATTAGGAACACACTATGAGCCAAGAAACTATTTTTACCAAAATCATTAATCGTGAAATTCCAGCAGATATTATTTACGAAGATGAAAACACTCTCGCATTTAAAGATATAAACCCACAAGCGCCATTTCATGTGTTAATTATCCCAAAAAAAGCAATTGCTACTATAAATGATATAAATCCTGAAAACTCACATTTAGTAGGCAACTTATACGTAGTTGCAGCTAAATTAGCTAAGCAACATAATTTTGCTGAAGACGGATACCGCGTAGTTATGAACTGTAACGAACATGGTGGGCAAACTGTTTATCACATACATTTACACATGCTTGGCGGTAAAGAAATGGGCTGGCCACCTTATCAAAATGTAAAAAAAGTAAAATAATTAAAAGTTTTTATTAAATTGTTCCACTCAATTAATTAGTTACAAATGTTATGATTTTTCATAGTTATAAAGAATAAATAGTTACTTATTTGCAACATTTTGTGTTTAAATAATCGTAATATCGTATTTGTTATTGAGTACATCAGCGATTTTCTAATACAAAAGGTGTGGAAGTCGTGGTAAACTTAGTCAGTCAGCTTTATAAAAGAGTATAAAAAACATGAGCAGTTCAGCCTTTTTGTTATTAGATCAAGAGCCAATTAACACTATTGGTATTAACGTTTTAGAACCTTTGTTAAAAACGCAAGGTCTTGACGTAACCACAGGTACTAATATTTTAGACATACCTGAAGGGACTCGACTTTTGTTTATTGAAACATCAAGCAAGGATGCATGGGGAAAACTAAAAGAACAACTAGTAAACCTACGTATTAAATGCGATATCATATTATTTAATCTAGACGAAAACCCTGAGCTTGCTAATCGTGCATTGTTGAGCGGTATTCGTGGCGTATTTTACACAACAGATAACGCCGATGTATTAATGAAAGGTATTCGCTTACTACTTGAAGATCAGCTTTGGTACCGTCGCGATATTATGTGTAATGCATTAAATCGTATGCTGCAATTTAATAAAGATGCGCTGCATAAACTAACCGAAGGGGATATTGAGCCTGTTAAACTTACTAAGCGAGAAAAAGCAATAATCTCACTAATGAGTAAAGGTTCGAAGAATAAAGAAATCGCAGAAGATTTAAGTATCAGTCCACACACAGTTAAAACACATTTATATAGCGCATTTAGAAAAACTAAATGTCGTAACCGTATTGAGCTCCTATCTTGGGCACAACAAAATATCCCTGATGAAATTCGTTAATCATATATTTAGTTTAAAATTAAAAACAGACACTTAGGTGTCTGTTTTTGTATGTGCTATATACTTATCTAATAACAATTAGCTTAATTAAGTAATCTGTTTTGATAATTGGTATAAGTGTATACTTTTGATAATCTTAGTTTAAAACTACTTTGCTGGAATATTAATGCTCGACTCTTTCACTCTTTATTTTGCCAGCATCGCCATCATGGTCGTAATGACCTTACTTAACTTTTTGACATGGCGAACAAACAAACAAATATCGGGCACGCTGCTATACATTTTTTATCCCATATTGCTATTAGGCTCTGTTATTGGCTTTACTCTTGTTGGTGATACACATAATTTAGTAATTATTAGCGCTGCCAGTAGCATGATGTTTGCCGCATCAATAGTGCACTGCCTTTCACTTAGTCAGTTTTTAAATTATCGCGGTATTGGTTTTAAATTACTCTGCTCAGTGACCGCTTTTTGCACTGTAATGCTTGGCTATTACACCTTTTTTGACCCATCTTTACACGAAAGAGTGATTGCATCCGATATACAACACATAGCAGAAGCCGGTTTTTTACTGTTTATATTTATTAAGTGTGCACGCAAACCCTATCCTAATGGCAGTATTGTATACATAACCATTTTAACGCTTGTTGCTTTAAGCTTTATTGGCCGCTCGTTATTTATGGATAACATTGAACAAAAAAATCTTTTAGTAAACGGCTGGTTTAGCTCTTTGCTATTTTTAAATGGCGTAATTGCACCTATGTTTTATGCTGCAGGTATGGCGTTATTATGTAATGAGCGCAGAGAGCAGCACCTCAATAAATTAGCCGATAAAGCACAAAAAGATTTAGAAATACGCGGGCTCTTTTTATCAACTATAAGCCACGAAATTCGCACCCCGCTAAACGGTATTTTAGGCAGCGCCCAACTTGTTATGAACCAAACAAGTGATACTCGCAATAAAGCCTATTGCGAGGCGATTATAAATTCTGCCGAATCACTTAACTTATTGGTAGATAAGGTCCTTGATTACGCGAGCCTAGATCAAAGTGACGAAGCGCTTTATGAAGAAGATGTAGAGTTTAAAACATGGCTTAATAATTTATGCTTATTACTCAGTCCTCTCGCGGAGCAAAAGCAACTCAAGTTTGAACTAATATGTAATATTCCTGAGCAAGCCTGTTATTACTGCGACCAGCAAAAACTTAGGCAAATAATTATTAATTTAGTAGGTAATGCCATTAAGTTTACAGACCACGGAACCGTTAAAATTCAGGTTGATTTAGTATTAGAAAAGCAACTTGAGCACACTATAAAAATTAGTGTAAAAGATTCAGGGCCAGGTATAGAAAATGATGAGATAGCCTACTTAACAGAACCTTATGTACAAAGTAGTGCAGGAAAAGAGAAAGGCGGAACCGGCCTTGGTTTAGCTATTACCAGTCGCCTGCTTGAAAAGCTCAGTAGCCGACTCGAAATAGCCAGCCAGCTTGGTACTGGTAGTGTATTTAGCTTTACCGTTACTTTTACTTTAGGTGAATTAAGCCTTGTAGAGCAGCGCCATCAAACTAAAGATTACTTAACAGGTCTTGATGTACTACTGGTTGAAGATTTAGATTTAAATCAAAAAATTGCTATAGAATTTATGGCCGACGATGAGCACAAAATTAAGCTCGCAAAAGATGGGAAAAGCGCCATAGAGCTCATGCAAGCTCACCACTTCGATGTTGTTTTGCTTGATATGAACCTACCTGATTTAACAGGCCAAGAAGTACTTAAACGGCTAAAACGCATTGATCATAAAAACCAACGAACGCCAGTACTCGCATTTACTGCAAGCCTTAGCCCTGACGAAGTAAAAGAGTATTTAGAATTAGGTATAAAAGACATTGTAGGTAAACCTATTAAGCACGAGAAGCTTCGCCAAGCACTTAGCGACTCTCAATCTAATCAAACTGCGAGTATTGCAGTAGAGCTTATTGATACCTTGTATGACAAAACAGCGGCCGAAACACTCACCAGCTCGTTTAGTGAAGATGAAGTGTCGTCGATTTATAATGAGTTTGTGCTTTCGGCGCGTAACAAGCTAATTCGCTGTCAAAAGCTTATTGATCAACAACCAGAGCAATGCATTAAGCTTTTACATCGACAAGCAAGCACTGCTCTGCAACTTGGCTTTAATCGCTATGGTATTGAGCTTAAAAAAATAGAGCGCCGTTTACTCGATAAAAAACCACACAACGATCTGCTTGATGAAGCGTTAGATCTGTGGCAACGAAGCTTAGAGCAATATTTAAAGTTTGTGCGTGGGCAGTTAGAGTAATAGTGAATTAGCTTTAAAAACAGCTAATTATTAGCCTCTTCCATATTTATCATCAAATCGCTCTATGTCGCTTTCATCAAGTACAGCACCGGTTTGCACTTCAATGACTATTAACGGCTCTTTTTGATTATTAGCCAAGTTATGAATTTGTTTTGCGGCGATATAACACGATTGGTCATGCGTTAGCGTATACGCCTGCTCATCAATGCATACATCTGCAATGCCCGAAACCACAACCCAATGTTCAGCGCGATGCTGATGGCGCTGCGTCGAAAGCTTAGCACCGCTGTTAACAGTAATTTTTTTAACTTTAAAGCCAGTACCCTCAACCAAAGTACGGTAATTCCCCCACGGGCGAAAAACCACTTGATGATGATTAAGTTTATCGGCCTGTTTTGTCGCAATTTGCTTGAGCAACAAAGGCAGAGAATCCAGCTCATTTTGATTTGCGATTAACGTGGCATCATGAGTATGAATAATCGCTAAATTACTCACCCCAAGCGTGGCTATTGTATGCTCAGCCTCGTTAATAACTAAGTTATTAGTGCTTTTTTGAGCCATATAATTAGTATTTAAACTATTACCGTTTTCATCTTTTTTTGTAAGCGCATCAAGGGATGAAAAACTGCCTACATCACTCCATTTTAAATCAACAGGCATAACAACTACGTTATCGCTTCGCTCTAAAATAGCGTAATCTATTGAATCGCTTGGGCAGTGCTCAAGCGCACTGTTGCTTGGACGGGTAAACTCTAAATCTTTAGTAAATTGTGCCGCTGCAGCGACACTCATTGCTATTTTTGGCGCAAACCGCTCGAGCTCTTTTAAATAAGCCGCAGGGGTAAATAAAAACATTCCGCTATTCCAGCTATAACCCCCTTGAGCTAAATAACGGTTCGCTGTATCTAAGTCAGGCTTTTCTTTAAATTGTGCAACATCGTAACAACCTGTTCCAGCAATAGCCGCGCCTTGTTTTATGTAGCCATAACCAGTATGCGGCTCTGTAGGTGTAATCGAAAACGTCACTAACTTACCTTGCTCGGCAAGTTTTACGGCTTCTGGGAGCTTAGCCGTTAATACATCAAAGTTTTCAATATGATGATCGGCAGGCATCACTAGTAGCGGACCAGTAACACCATTTTGTAGTGCGTAGTGCGCCGCTAATCCGATAGCAGGCGCGGTATTTTTACCGTTAGGCTCAAGTAATAATGCACTAGGGGCTAAGCTTGCAACTTGCTCGGCGGCAATAAATCGGTGCTGTTCGTTACACACTAAAATAGCATTATCGTACAACCCATCAGAAACACGCGCCAACGTACTTTGTAGCAATGACGTGTTTTCATTTAGTAGTGGTAAAAATTGTTTAGGCATTGCTTGGCGAGAAAGCGGCCACAAGCGAGAGCCTATGCCACCTGCTAAAATTACAGGAGTGATTAAAGTGTTCATTACGAAATTTGCCGCCAACAAAAAATATCAGCGGCCATTTTAACACTTTATTGGCTCTGCGCTAAATTAACGTGTTTATATTAATGTAAAAGAGTCTGCATCTAAATAGGCAGGAAACGCCGCTTTAAACTCATCCAGTGGTGCTTTTTCAAGTGTTATAGTAACTAGTTGTTCGGTGTCATCTTGCGCTTTAGTCAAGGCATCGCCTTTAAAGTCGTATACCGCTGTACCACCATTGTGCGCGGCACCATTACCATCATCCCCTACGCGATTAACGCCTACTACGTAACACAGGTTTTCCATGGCACGTGCCATAAGTAACGTATCCCAAATATGGCGGCGCACAGCAGGCCAATTTGCTACGTTTATCATTACATCGTAGTCGTTATTATTACGTTGAAATACCGGAAAGCGCAGGTCGTAACATACCTGCGGTAATAGTTTAAAACCGTTGATTTCAAAAACTTTGCGCTCTTGCCCTGCTACAACGTAGTCGCCCTCACTGCCTAAGCGAAATAAATGGCGCTTATCGTAATAACTCACCTCTCCATCGGGTTTTACCCAATAAAACCGATTTGCTTTTTTATCGCCTTGTGCAACAAGTACCGAACCCGCAATAACCGCATTATGTTTATGAGCCTGCGCTTTTAACCAAGTCAGTACTTTATCATTTTCGGGCTCTGCACAATCTAAATTAATAGCAAAGCCAGTCGAGAATGTTTCGGGCAGTAAAATAAGATCGGGCTGATGCGTAATTGCGTCAAGCTGTTTATTAAACATGGCTAAATTAGCGTCTTTATCAAGCCAATAAAGCGAGCTTTGCAATGCTGTAATGGTTAAAGTTGACATAATATTTGCGCAGCCTCTATGAGAGTGTTGTCGTTTTTAGCAAAGCATAAACGAATTACCTTATCGGTCGGTGGTTTTTGATAAAATACACTTAACGGAATAGCCGCAACACCTGCTTGCTCAACTAACCAATGGCAAAAATCAACATCGTTTAAATCCGATACATCGCTGTAATCTAACAATAAAAAGTAAGTGCCCTGGCTAGGTAAAATTTTAAAACGGCTGTTACTTAAATGACTCGCTAATAAGTCGCGTTTTTGCTGATAAAACCCGCTTAGCTCATCTATATGCTCGCCTTGCTGCTCTAGCATATCGGCAAGCGCATGCTGTGCAGGAGTAAAACTTGAAAACGTAACGTACTGATGAATTTTTCTAAATTCAACAGCTAAATCGGCAGGTGCAATACAGTAACCCATTTTCCAGCCCGTGCTGTGAAACGTTTTACCAAAACTCGATATAACAAAGCTTTTGGCAAATAATTCATCATCGCGTAATGCGCTTAAATGCGGTTGTTCATCAAACGTAATGTGCTCATATACCTCATCGCTTATTACATACAAATTGTGAGTACCAACTAACTCTTTAAGCTCTTTTATATCTTGTGGCTGTAATATTTTACCGCTTGGGTTATGAGGCGTATTAATAATAATTGCACGGGTATTTTTAGTAATTGCTTGGCTTACTACTTGCCAATCAATAGTGTAATTTGGCGCACTTAAAGCAATGTGTACTGACTTTCCACCAGCGAGTTCAATTGCCGGTTGGTAAGAGTCATATGCAGGGTCAAATACAATCACTTCATCACTGGGGCGCACAATTGTTTGAATAGCCACAAACAATGCCTCTGTTGCACCCGAGGTGACAGTCACTTGATCAGCCGTGTTTATATCAGTTGCATATTTGCGCTTTGCTAAATCAGCAATTTGTTGCTGTAATCGTGGTAGACCACTTGAAGGTGAATATTGATTAACGCCCTGCTGCACATAATAATTTAACTGCGTTTTTAAAAGATCAGGAGCATCAAACTCAGGAAAGCCTTGAGAGAGATTAATTGCCGAAAACTCATTAGCCAACCCGCTCATTTGGCTAAATATACTAACGCCTAAATTTGGTAATTTACTTTCAAACACGTGATGCCCTTAATGATGGTTTTGCGCTTACAGCGATGCTATCATTGCTTGAAACAGAAGTATAGCCGTCTAAAAACAATTAACTTTACGCTCATTAGTGAGGAATGTATGCAAAACAATACCGCTATTTCACAACTTATTGAAGCCGGAAAATGGGTTAGCCAAAAAGGCTGGGTACCCGCAACAGGTGGAAATTTTTCAGCTCGTACTAGCACTGGCTTTGTTGTTACGGCAAGTGGGCACGATAAAGGCTTACTTACGCAAGAGCATTTTTTGCAATTAGATCACCGAGGCGAGCGCCTAGCTGGAGCTGTAAAGCCATCGGCAGAAACACAATTACACCTAAGTTTGTATCAGCTTATACCTAATGCACAGTGTGTTTTGCATACTCACTCTGTAGCCGCCACCGTACTGTCGCAAATTACCCAAAGGCATCAGCTTGATTTAACAGGCTATGAAATGCAAAAAGCACTGAGCGGCTTTACTTCGCATTTAGAAACGCTGAGCATTCCTATTTTCGATAACGATCAAGATATTGACCGATTAAGCCTGCTGGTCAGTGACCATCATTTACATACGCCGATAGAGCACGGCGTACTGATACGTGGTCATGGCTTATATGCAGTAGGGCGCAATATTGATGAAGTTCGCCGCCACCTAGAAGCCTTAGAATTTTTATTTAGCTGCGAACTAGAGCGCCTAAAAATAATAGGTATTCAAGCGGGAGTAACTAAATGATTAAAGCTATTTTAACCGATATTGAAGGCACAATAACCCGCATCTCATTTGTTAAAGAGGTGTTGTTTCCTTACGCGGCAAAACAATTACCGACCTTTGTACGTGCCAATGCTAATAAGCCTAATGTAGCCGAGCAAATTAGTGCCGTAAAAGCGCTTATCGAAAAGCCAAACGCCGATATAGAAGAAGTCATTAGCACTTTACTTACCTGGATTGATGAAGATAAAAAAATCACTCCACTTAAGCAGTTACAAGGCTTAATTTGGCAAACAGGGTATGAACACGGTGATTTTAAAGGTCATTTATACCCAGATGCATTTGATTTTTTACAAGCTCAACACAACAACGATATTACTTTATATGTGTACTCGTCAGGGTCGGTAAAAGCGCAGCAGCTACTTTTTAAATACAGTGATTATGGCGACATTCGCAGCTTATTTACTGACTTTTTTGACACCAAAGTTGGCGCAAAACAAGAGCAAATAGCCTATAACACTATTGTTGATCTGTTACCGTTTAAAGCAGCAGAAATACTCTTTCTAAGTGATGTAACCGGCGAGCTTGATGCCGCGCAAGCTGCGGGCATAAAAACATTACATTTAATTCGTGATGGGCAAGCAAGCACTAAAGCACACCCTTACATTAATGACTTTAGCCAATTTAAATTGGAGCAATTAGTATGAGCCAATTAACGGTGTATGCCGACAACAATGCAAACAAAGCACTTGTAAGCACATCAAATGCTGATGATATTGTAAATCAACTAGCTAAAGTAAACGTACGCTTTGAACAGTGGCAAGCAAATGCAGATATTAATGAGCACACCACCCATGAGCAAATTATTAGTGCGTACAAAAACGATATAGATCGATTAAAAATCGAAAATGGCTATCAAACAGTAGACGTTATATCTCTAGCTAAAGGCAACCCTGCCGCATCAGAGCTGCGCAAAAAGTTTTTATTTGAACATACTCATAGTGAAGACGAAGTGCGTTTTTTTGTAAAAGGCCAAGGGCTATTTTGCCTGCATTTAGGCAATAAGGTTTATCAGGTACTTTGCCAACAAGGCGATTTAATTTCAGTGCCTGAACTTACCCCGCATTGGTTTGATATGGGAAGCGACCCTGAATTTACTGCCATTCGCTTATTTAACAATACAGAGGGCTGGGTAGCAAAAAGTACTGACTCGTCTATTGCAGAGCAATTTCCCTTACTCGATTAATAAAGCTCAGTGCACGCATGCCTAAACTATATTTTCTATAAGCGTATTTATGCTATTTGCAGGATGACTTCAATCACTTAACTCTGTAATATTATTTTAGCAATGCAGCTGATAAAGAGTAACTTTCTAATGGTGAACGAACAATATCAAAAGTCTAAACAACAACTAGCCTACTCACGTAAGCAAGTTGAAAAGGCTGGTCGTATTTTTCGTAAAAATGAAGGTGATTTTGACTTTGCAATAGAGGTTGTACAAAACTATCGTGCAGCACATTTATATCCGCTGACTATTATTAAAAACCTCGTATGGAAACATGTAAAAAAGCTTTATTTGCTAGAATCGGCGACCATAGTTAGACGCTTAAAGCGCTTGCCAACTATTATAGATAAGTTACAAAGAGCCTCGTTGGATGGTAAAAGTGAAAACGCAATAAATCTGAAGCGAATGCACGATATAGGTGGCTGCCGAGTAATCTTAGATAATCTAGAGCATCTATATCAACTCAACGCCAGTTTAGATTCGAGTAGAGCAGTTCATAGCGTTAAATCATATGATTATATTGAAAACCCAAAAGCGACAGGCTATAGAGGTATTCATCGTGTTTATAAAAGTTATAACAATTTAAAATCTCACGATTATAAAGGCTTTCAAATTGAAGTTCAGTTACGCACTAGGCTTCAGCACCTTTGGGCTACTACTGTTGAAATTGTAGATATTATTGAAAAAGAAACACTAAAAACCAATCCCCAAGCAGCCGACACAGATTGGAAGCGATTATTTTTTATCATGGGTGAGTTTCTTGCAGTCAAAGATGGTTCAAATCAATTAAGTTCACAACAATCGCAGGCCTTTGTTGATGAGCTTTCGGCACTAAATAAAAAGCTAGCCGCATTTCATAAGCTTGATGCATTTAATCGCGCATTCCAAGTTGACGAAATTAAAAATAAATCGAAAGATACGGGCTTTGCTTTACTCGTTCACAACACTGAAACACAAATGGGTCGAGTCTTTTTATATGCAGAGAATAAAAAGCAAGAAGCTCTAACACATTACGCCGAACAAGAAAAACAAACTCACAATAACGTGCTTCTGGTAGCGGGGAGCGACTTGAAATCAATAGAAAAAGCCTACCCCAACTACCTAAATAGTACCTCTGAGTTTCTTTCAGAATTCAGTCGCATATTATTGAGTTAGCTCTTTAAGTTTACCCATTAATACTTGTTGCTGGTTATACACACCCGTGTCTAACACCCACCCTGTGACCAGTTTTGCCGGCGTTATATCAAATGCAGGGTTATACACATTAGCATTAGTGGGCGCCCATAAAGCCTCACCAAAGCTACCGCTAACTCCGCGCACTTCTTGAGGATTACGTTGCTCTATTTCTATATCATTACCGCACGCGGTGTTGGTATCAAGCGTGGTAATAGGCGCAACTACATAAAATGGAATGTTATGGAAATACGCAAGTACGGCTAAATTATAGGTGCCCACTTTATTGGCAAAATCACCATTGGCAGCAATACGATCAGCCCCTACCACTATTTTATCCACCTTACCTGCAGCCATTAAACTCGCCGCCATATTATCGCAAATTAGAGTGTAAGGTATTTTCCAGCGCTCAAGCTCAAAGGCAGTTAAGCGACCGCCTTGTAATAATGGTCGTGTTTCATCAACCCACACATGTACGTTGCCATATTTTTGCTGCGCTTTGTAAATAACACCTAGTGCAGTACCAATACCAGCGGTTGCAAGCGCCCCTGTATTACAATGGGTTAATATGTTGTCGCCACTATTTATAAGTTCGGCGCCACGGCTTGCCATTCGCTCACACAGCTCAATATCTTCAATAAACAACCGCTCAGCTGTGGTAACAATACCGGCAACATAATCGCTTTGCGTTAAAGCTTTACGCAATGCAGCCATACAATGCATTAAATTAACCGCCGTTGGGCGAGTGGCTTCTAGCTCATTGATTGCTTTTTCAAGCTCACCTTTAACTACCCCTTGCTCAGCTAAATACGCCACTAACAAGCTCGCGCTTAAACCAATAAGTGGAGCTCCACGTACTTTTAAACTAATGATCAGCTCTTTCATGGTTTCTACATCATGGCATTGATGCCATACCTGCTGGTGAGGTAGTAAATATTGGTCGAGCACACTAAGCGACCCGTTTTCATATTTTAAACTGCTTGCGATTAAATTTTGCATAATGCTTAAGGTATTAAAAATGCGTAACGTTATTTTACACCACTTTGAATAACTCTCAAGTTAGACTTGTAGACATCTAAACATTTAAAGGTATAGAATGCTTAAAAGCTGATTTTTGAGATTTAAACCATGACTAACTATGTTGCTTTTAATGCACAGCGCGCTATCGATTATGTATCGACATTAATTGAATCTAAACAATGTAATTTTTTTGCTCCCGGACAAGCCTTATCGGCATATGAGTTTGGTGATGGCAATCTTAATTTAGTATTTAGAATTACTGATGAGCAAAACAATAGTGTTATTTTAAAGCAAGCTCTGCCTTATGCGCGTTGCGTGGGTGAGTCGTGGCCATTAACGCTTGATAGAGCTCGTATAGAAGCACAAGTTTTGCTTAATCATGGCGCTATTTGCCCAACTTATACTGCTAGGGTTTTACATTATAGTGAAATGCAAGCACTGACTATTTTAGAAGATTTAGGTAATTTACAAATACTGCGAACTGCACAAAATAATGCTGAGCAATTTCCTAAATTAGCGCAGCACGTAGCGACCTACTTAAGCCATACTGGTTTTTATAATTCAGATTTTTATTTAACCGCACAAACTAAAAAAGCGCTCGTTAGCCAATTTACTAACCCTGAGCTTTGCCAAATCACTGAAGACTTATTTTTTAGCGATCCGTACATTGAGCACGAACGCAATAACTACCCAAAGCAACTACAAAGCGAAGTTGATGCAATACACAAAAACAGCGCATTAAAGTTAGAAATAGCAAAACTAAAAGCTAATTTTTTATCTAACCCGCAAACATTACTTCATGGTGATATGCATAGCGGCAGTATTTTTGTTGATTGTAATAATACAAAGATGATTGACCCTGAGTTTGGCTTTTTTGGTCCTATTGGGTTCGATATTGGCTCTTTTATTGGCAATTTACTTTTAAATTACTGCGCACAATACGGGCATATTGAAGATTTTGTAGCTCGTCGTAATTACCAAACCCACTTATTAAGCACCCTTGTTGAATGCTATACCTTATTTGAACAGCATTGGCTTACGCTTATAAATGAGCACACTACTGAAGGTGCGCTAAAGGTTACAGGCTACAGTGAATACTTTATAAAAGGCGTATTACAAGACGCCATTGGTTACTGTGGTGCTGAGTTAATTAGGCGCACCATAGGACTAGCACATGTAACCGATATAGATAGTATTGGTGATGATAAGGCGCGTCTTATAGTGCAAAAACAAACATTAGCACTAGGCGAGCAACTTATTTTGAATGCCCAAACATGCAACAACAAAGAAGCATTTTTTAGTTTATTAATAAGCCAATTAAATTAAAAAACATTAAAAAAGGCGCTTTAAGCTGTCTCTTATACACAAATCCCTGCTAAGAAATTAGCGGGGATTTTTTTGAACTAAATCTCAATGTCATGATCAGATCTTCAAATCTTGTTTGAGGGCACATTATGATTAACGAACATA